>CAKPOI010000016.1 GCA_934169775.1 uncultured Clostridia bacterium | reverse complement strand
TGTCAAAGAAAGTCTGTATGCTAGATATTTCTAAGTGAATCGCAAAATGTATTTTTTTGTTAAGTTTACAACTTAATAAAAAAATAGAAAAGGGAGGAAAAACAAATGCAAAAAAACAAGAAAAACGCAAGAGGAATCACGCTAATAGCATTAGTGATTACAATTATTGTACTTCTAATATTAGCAGGGGTAACAATAGCAGCATTGAGTGGAGACAATGGAATATTAAAAAGAGCAACTGAGGCAAGTGCGAAAACAGGTCAAACAAATTCAGCTGAGCAAGTAAAATTAGCAATAATGACAGCAACAACAGAAGGATTAGGAGTACCAGATAAAACAGTACTAAGAAATGAACTAACAAAAGCAGGATTTGTTGTAAAGACTGAAGGAGATGATTTACCATGGGAGGTAACATCAGGAAAAAATATATTTACAATAAATGAAGACTTAACAATAGATCAAGTCTCAGGAATAGGGTTATCAAAAAAAGAAGTAAAACTATATAATGGAGAAAGTGAAACACTAACAGCTTCATTAACAGAAGGAGTAGTTGGAGCAATAACATGGGAAAGTTCTAATACAAATGTAGCAAAAGTAGAAAATGGAAAGATAACAGCAACAGGAACAAGTGGAGAAGCAACAATAACAGCAAAAGTAAGTGGAACAGCTTATGAAGCAACATGTAAAGTTACAATAATACAGAAAGTAACAGCAATAACAGCAAGTAATATGACAGTAGGAATAGGAAAAACAGCAAAAATCCAAGTAATAACAACACCAAATGGGGTAGTGGAAGATTTAACATATACATCAGGAGCAACAAATATAGCAACAGTAGCAGAAGATGGAACAGTAACAGGAGTAGCAACAGGAACAGCAACAATAACAATAAAAGGAAAAGTATCAACAAATGTAAGTACAACATGTACAGTAACAGTAGAAAAAGCAAAAGTAAGTCTAACAGCAGCGCAAATAGCAGCAAATAAGGAAAAATATTATGGAAAAGTAGCTGAAAACTATACAGCAGGAGGATTAACATATAAAATATTCTATGTAGATACAGAAAATAAATTTGGAGATGGAGCAAATACAGTATATTTAAAAGCAGATTATAAGACAAGTACAACATTATCTGATCATATAACATATAACCCAGAAGGAAATGATTTAGCAGTATATAAGAGAATGAATCCAAGTTGGTCAGCTCAAAGGGGAAGTATAGCACCAGCAAGTTGGAATAATAATGAGAGAGCAGCAGGATGGTTATGTTCACCAACACAATGGACAAATTATTTAGATAATACAAAGGCAACATATGCAATAGGAGGACCAAGTGCAGAGATGTATGTAGCATCATACAATGATGTATCACATACACAAGGAGGAAATTATAAATTAGGAGCAACATACAGAGAATCAAGTGCACCAGGATATATATATACATTAAATGGAGCACAATCAACTATATCAAATAATGATTATTATACAGGAACAGATTCATTAGATTACAAAGGATATAACAGTATGTATGCAGGACAAAATGGTAGTAAATCAGGCTACTGGTGGCTGGCTTCTCCTTCGTCTTACTACTCTAACTACGTGTGCCTTGTGAGCGGTAACAGCGCTCGCTTGTACAACGACGGCTATAGCATCAGCTATGGCGTCGGCCCCCTAGTTTCTCTAAAATCTGGAGTCCCAGTTGAAATAACAGAATAAAAATAGTAGAAAATATGATATTATGATAACATTGAGATAACACGATGGTGCAATCAGGCCTTGTGTCTGATGGCACCACGAGTTTATAAAAAAGAGGAGGATAATATCATATGAGTGTTGTAAAAATGGCAGAACAAATCAAGCAGATACATCCGGACTATCTTTTAATATTTAAATTAGGAGCTTTTTGCGATACATATGGAAAAGATAGTTATATTATAGCAGCAAATTTTAATTATATGCTAAAAACAACATCAGGAGTACAAACATGTGGTTTTTCTAAAAAAATTTTAGGAAAAGTAATGGCAAATTTAGAAGATAAGAAAATAAATTATTTAGTATTAGACCCAAGAAATAGTTATGATATAGATGAAAAAAGTGATAATAAAAATTTAAATACTTATGAAAAAGAATTTAAAAAATCTTATTTAATAGTAAAACAAAGAAATAAGATTCAGAAAATTACAGAAAAATTAGAATTGTATATTGGAAAAGAAGAATTTAGGAAAATAATAAAAGATGTGGAAGATATATTAGATGAAAACCGAAAAATTTAAAATAATAGAATTTATAAGACAGTTAATAATAGCAATAGATAAAGAACTAGTAAATTTTCCAAAAAAAGAAAATGAGTTAAAAAATAGAATAAGATCCAATAGTTATGATATTTTGGAACTAATTTATGAAGCAAATTCTTCTACAAATATAGAGTTTAAAGTCAGCATATTACAAAAAATATTAGCAAAAGTAAAAGTAATAGATTTTCTTTTGAATTTATCATATGATAGAGAAATAATAAATTCAAAAAAATATTTAAAATTAGCTAATAGAATAGATGATATAGTAAAATATACAACTGGCTGGTTAAATTCAATGATTAATTCTAATACAAAAAATGATGGTATAAAAGTAAACATATAATAACATTTATATAGATTGGGGCTTGGTTGAATGTGGCTGGCTTCTCCTTCGTCTAACAACTCTAACAACGTGTGCAATGTGAACGGTAACAACGCTAACTTGAACAACAACAACTATAGCAACAGCAATGGCGTCGGCCCCCTAGATTCCCTGAAACAATGTGGATATATTCACTAAGGTGAAATATGAGAATCTTCAGAGAAACAAACCAATTCCCTTAATTAGATAATTTACATCTAGTTATAAAACAAAAATAGATGACAAAGTTTGTTAGTAAAGAAATTGAAAGGGAGCTTATGTCTAGTACTGTTTTTAAGGCACTGCTAACAACAGGCCTTTTTATTTATATTGTGGGAAAATATAAATACAGTAGAATAAGCTAAGTAAGAATATATGAAAAGAATTGGAAATTTATATGAAAATATTTATGATTTGGATAATATAGAAAAGGCATATAAGGAAGTTTGTAAAAATACTAGAAATGAAAGAAAAGTATTTAATATGAAACAATATAAAGCGATTTATATTTCAAGAATTTATAATATATTAAAAAATAGAGAATATAATGTGGGACCATATAACAAATTCGTAGTATATGAGCCAAAAGAAAGACAAATAGTAAGTCAAGGAATACAAGATAAAGTAATAAATCATTTAGTAGCAAGATATATTTTATATCCAGCTATTTTGCCATGTCTATTAGAAACTAATGTAGCAAGTAGAAAATATAAAGGTACTAGAGCAGGAATAGAATATGAGCAAGAATTTATAAGAAAGTGTAAGATTAAATATAAAACATATTATATATTAAAATGTGATATTTCTAAATTTTTTGCGAGCATAAATCACGAAAGGTTAAAAGAAAAATTGGAAAAAAGAATTAAAGACAAAGAAGCTCTAAAAATTGTATTTGATTTAATAGACAGTAATGATAAAGGACTATATATAGGATCAATGGCAAATCAGATTTTAGCTATTTTTTATTTAAATGATTTAGATAAATTTATAAAAGAAAAATTAAAAATAAAGTATTATGTACGATATCAAGATGATATGCTTTTATTTCATCCTTCTAAAAAGTATTTAAGGTATTGTTTTAAAGAAATAGAAGAATTTTTAAAAAATGAAAAGCTAAAATTAAATTCTAAAAGCAGATTGTATAAGAGTACTGATAATTTTATTTTTCTAGGCAGGAATCCAAAAGGAAAATATATAAGATATAGAAATTTAAAAAGAAAATTTAAGGCAAGAAGATATTTGTATAATATAGGTCAAATTAATTTATATAGTTTGTGTAGTACACTAAATAGTTATAAAGCATTAAGGAAAAAAATACTATAAAAGTAATTAAAAAAGTTTTATTTTCTCTTTTAATTAGATTAATTTTTGTCCTAAATGAATTGAAGGATTACTTGTTTTTTTAAGCATAAAATTAAAAATATTTCAAATTTAAAAAAACGAGAAAAAGAGAGAATAATATATGAAAAAAAGAGATAAAATAATATAGAATGACTTAAATATGTTTTTTTGAGTAAAAGAAAATTTGTATTAATTAATGAACTGTGCTAAAATAAAATCAACTTAAGGGAGAGACAAATTCAAAAAATATATATAATTTAATAGTCATTAATTTACCCTGCATAGTACGTGTAGACAGAATTTTTAGAACCAACAAGTATAGAAGAGGGGCCAATCTCAAAAATATGGCGTGTATGCTCACCATTTGAATTGTGAGAAACCCAGGAATATTTTGGTAGGCACCCACCTGTTTTTAGGAACAGGTCCTTAAAAATTCAAGACATCTTACGGCTAAGGCGGGGATTTTTTTGTACTTTAGTCGAGGAAACGTTTTCTAAAGAATTGGGGATGGAGCAAAAATCATTAAAGCTTTAATGATTTTTGCTCCGTCCCCAATTCTTTATTGCTTAGTCTTTCAATTTTAAAGTACTATCTAAAGCAAGTTTTATCATATTAATTAAACCATTTTGACGTTGCTCTGGAGTAGCAACATCTTTTATAAATTTTGAATCAACTACACTCATAAGACATGCAGCGTGTTTATTAAGCATTTTAGCAACATAGAATAAAGCAAAAGCTTCCATTTCTGCACCATATGGGTTAAAATTTTCGGGAATTCTTTCTAAAAACTTAGAAACATCAGTCATATATACATCAAAACAATCTGTACATATAGTATTTCCATCAAAAATTTTAATATTTTTTTCGTTAGCTGTTTGTTTTATTACAGAATTTAAAGAACTACTTGCTGAGACTTGATGACATACTTCATTATTTAAAGTTAAAGCAAAATTACTTTCAGAAAATACATTTTCTGATAAGATAATATCAAATAGTTTTAATTCAGGTAAATATCCCCCACATGAGCCGATTCTAATAATGTTTTCAACATTATAAAATTTATAAAGCTCATATGAATAAATTCCAATACTTGGCATTCCCATACCAGAGGCCATTACTGAAACTTTCTTATCTTTATAAAATCCTGTATAGGCATATATTCCTCTAACTTGGTTGACTAGTTTTGCATCTTCTAAAAAATTATCAGCAATATATTTAGCACGTAGTGGGTCTCCTGGCATTATTACAGTTTTAGCAATATCATTAATATTTGCTTCATTATGTGGTGTAGACATAAGCAATACCTCCTATAAATTTTTTTGTATAAATTTGCAAAGCAAATTTTGTGATTGAACAAAGACTGGACTTTAAAATATTCTTTGTATTAAGGTCCATGTTGTTCTAATTTTTCTTATTGTATAATATTTTTTTGAAAAAAACAATAAGAAATTTTAAAATTTGATATATGGAATTGCCTATAAATTTTTTTGTAATTTAATTTTGGAAAATGATAAAAAACATTGCTATTTTCTTATTTTTTTAGTAAAATATAACAAAAGCAAATGCTAATGAATATAAGAAAGGTGGTTATAAGTATGAAACTAAAAATGCCTTATGGAATAAGTAATTATGAAGAATTAATAACAGAAAATTATTATTATGTAGATAAAACAAAATATATAGAAAAATTGGAAAATTTACCAGAAAAAAGAATAATGTTTTTACGTCCAAGAAAGTTTGGAAAAACGCTATTTACAAGCGTATTAGAAAACTACTATGATAAAAATAAAATAGAAAAATTTGAAAAATTATATGGTAATACATATATAGGAAAGAATCCAACAAACTTAAAAAATAGTTATTGTATATTAAGATTCAATTTTTCAGGAATAGATACAAGTACAGAAGAAGCAACAATAAGAGGATTTAAAAATAGCACTATAGAATCAATTAGATTATTTATAGGGAGGTATAATTTAGATTTTTACATAAATGAAAATCAGGATGCAGAAGAAATTTTAAATAGTTTATTTACGGCATTTTCATTACAAAAAAGTAGTGAAAAAATATATGTCATAATAGATGAGTATGATCATTTTGCAAATGAATTACTAGGTTTTTTTCCTGAACAGTTTAAAGCACTTGTGTCAAAAAATGGAAAAGTAAGAAAATGGTATGAAATTCTAAAAAAAGGAACAGAAACAGTAGTAGACAGGATATTTATAACAGGAGTAGCTCCAATAACATTAGATAGTTTAACAAGTGGATTTAATATCGGAAAAGATATATCACAGGATGTAAGATTTAATGAAATGCTGGGATTTACAAAAGAAGAACTAATACAAATTTTAAATAATGAAGAAATACAATTAGAAGAACAAGAAAAAATAATACCAATAATGAAAGAAAATTACGATGGATATAAATTTAGTTTAAAAGCCCAAAAAGAGATTTATAATTCAAATATGTGTTTATATTTTTTATCAGAGTATTCATGGTCAAGAGAAATACCAGATAAACTAATAGATACAAATATAGCAAGTGACTATAGTAAAATAGGAAAAATGCTGGATTTATGCAAAGGAGAAAATAGACTAGAAATATTACAAAAAACAGTACAAGGAGAACCTATAGTAGATAATATTGTAGAAAAATTCAATCCAGCAATAGAATTTACAGAGAATGACATGATATCGATGTTATATTACTTAGGATATTTAACAATATCAGGAGAAGATTTAGGAAAACCAGAGTTAACAATACCAAATAAAGTAATGAAAGAAATATATGCAAGCTATTTTATGCAAATAATGGAAGAAGAAGCAAATTTTAAAATAGACAATACAACAAATAATGAGATATTAAGAGAAATAGCAAAAGAAGGAAAAATAGACAAAATGGTAGAAATGTTAAGAATATATTTGAATAATTTATCAAATAGAGATTTAATAAAATTTGATGAAAAATATATAAAATTAATATTTTATTGTATATCAATGAATATGAATATATATTCAACAAAATCAGAAATGGAAGTAAACAGAAATTATCCAGATATTTTGCTAGTGCCAAGAGATAGAAGTAAAGGATATAAGGCTATAATGGTAGAGTTTAAATATTTAAAAAAAGGTGAAGTAGCAAAGCTAGAGGATAAGCAAAAAGAAGCAAGAGAGCAAATTGAAAGATATTGCACATTTGATGATATAAAAGATATAGAAGGCCTAAGAAAATATACAATAGTAGTTGCATCAAATGAAATTTATGTAGAAGAAATAGTTTAATAAAATTATAGAGTTTAAAATTAACAAAAGTAATTGAAAAAAAGCAATATTTATGATATAAAAGATAAAGGAAAAGAGGCAAATGTTGAAAAACAAAAGCTTTTAGAAAGGAATCTAAAAAATGATAAAAGCATATGCAAAGTCAGATGTTGGAAAAATAAGAGAAAAGAATGAAGACTATTATGAAATATCTAATTCTTTGGATGAAGTACAACTATATATATTGGCAGATGGAATGGGTGGAGCAAGTGGAGGAGAAATAGCTAGTAAGCTTGCTATAGAAAAATCTAAAAAATATATATTAAATAATTTTAAAGAAATAGAAAAAGATAAAGATAGTATAATTCAATTAGTTGCTAGTAGTATGGAATATGCAAATATGTGTGTATATGAACAGGCACAAGCAAATAAAGAACTAGAAGGTATGGGTACTACATTGGAAATTGTTTTAATATATAATAATAGAGCTTTTATAGGTCATATAGGTGATAGCAGAGTGTATCGCATAAGAAAGGCTATTATTAGAAAATTAACACAAGATCATAGTTATGTACAAAAATTAGTAAAAGATGGTACAATTACGCCAGAACAAGCTGAAAGACATCCTCAAAAAAATATATTGCTAAAAGTTTTGGGTTGTAATGCATTTATTGAGCCAGATATAATGGTTAAGGGATTTTTAAAAGATGATATTTTAGTTATGTGTTCAGATGGGTTAAGCAACATGGTAACACAAGATGATATCTATAAAATGGCAAGTCAAAATATAGAACAAGCCCCAATAGATCTTGTTAATAAGGCTAATGAAAATGGTGGATATGATAATATTACTGTTGTGGTTATTAAGAATATATAATTAGTTTATTTATAAGATTAAGCCAATTTGGTAAAAATGAAAGGAATGGAATTTAATATGATGTTAGAGGGAAAACTATTAGGTAACCGTTATGAAATATTACAAAAAGTAGGAAATGGTCGGAATGGCTATAGTATACAAAGCAAAAGATGTAGTTTTAAACCGCAATGTAGCAGTAAAAGTTTTAAGAGATGAATTTACAACAGATAATGAATTTATAAGGAGATTTGAAACAGAAGCTCAATCAGCTGCCAGACTTACACATCCTAATATAGTTTCTATATATGATGTAGGGGTTGATAATGGAATTTATTATATAGTTATGGAGCTTATTCAAGGTAAAACATTAAAAGAAATAATTGTTGAGGAAGGTGGACCTTTACCTTGGAAGTGGTCAATAAATGTAGCAATGCAAATAGCTTCAGCATTAGATATGGCTCATAGAAATAATATAATACATAGAGATATAAAACCGCATAATATAATAATTACAGAAGATGGAGTGGCAAAAGTTACTGATTTTGGAATTGCAAAAGCAGTATCAAATTCAACTATTACAGCATTTGGAACAACTATAGGTTCAGTACATTATTTTTCACCAGAACATGCTAGAGGAGGTTTTACTGATGCAAAATCAGATATTTATTCTTTAGGTGTTGTTATGTATGAGATGCTAACAGGAAAAGTTCCATTTGATGCTGATACACCGGTTTCTGTAGCTCTAAAACACATGCAAGAAGAACCGATACCACCAATAGAGTTAAATCCAAATATTCCAGAAGCGGTAAATAAAATTATTTTAAAAACACTAAAAAAAGAACCTATGCAAAGATATCAAACTAGTATGGAATTATTGCAAGATTTAAAGGAAGCTTTGAAAAATCCAGATGGTAATTTTGTAGAAGAAAATTATGATGTGACTGCTAGAACACAAAAAATATCATTGAATGATTATGAAAATTCAAGAAGTAAAGATGATAAAGAAAAAAGTAAATTTAAAAGGTGGATTAGTAAACACAAAGGATTAAGTGCTTTTCTAGGTATGATAATTTTATTTTTCTTAGCTTTTGGTGGCACTATGGTCTTTTTGAATGTGACAAATCCTAAAGAAGTTAGTTTGCCAAATGTAGTAGGCCTAACTAAAGAAGAAGCTCAAAAACAAATAGAAGATGCTAAATTGAAATATGAGGTGGATAAAGAAGAATATAATAAAGATGTTGCAGAAGGACTTATAATTAGTCAGGATCCAGCATATTTTGAAAAGTATCATTCAGTAAAACAAGGTAGTACAGTTAAAGTTGTAATTAGCAAAGGAACAGAAAAAGCTACAGTTCCAAAGGTTGTTGGAATGTCACAAGATGATGCTATTAAAGCTTTAGAAGATGCAAATTTAAAGGCAGAAGTTACTGAAGAAACTAGTAAAAAAGTTCAAGAAGGTTATGTTATAAGCCAAGATGTTGCTGAAAATACTGAAGTTTCTGCAGGGGATTCTATTAAGATTCATGTTAGTAAAGGTACAGGTATTAGGCAAATTACAATAGTAAATGTGACTGGGCAAGATTCAGATAATGCTAAAAAAACATTAGAAGATTTAGGATTAAAAGTAAATATATCATATACTTCTAGTACAACAGATAATGGAAAAGTAACAAAACAAAGTATTGAAGAAGGCAAAATTGTTGATGAAGGAACTACAATAACTTTAACAGTAAATAAAGTAGCTGAGAATAAGACTGTTACAGTAAATATAGATGTAAAAGCAATAACAGGCGGATATACTGAACAAGCAGCAGTAAATACTGGAAATACAACAGAAAATAAGCAAAACACATCTGCGACAGTAACTACTGAAACCAAAAGTAAAACAGTTAATATTAAAGTAAATGGAGAAACAAGGACAGGAGTAGATAAAAATAATTCAAAATGTACAGTTATATTAAATGGAAAAGAAGGACAATCAGAGACAGTGACAGTAACTATAACAGAGCCAAATTCTACAAACCCAATATATAGTTCTAGTCAACCGGTTACTTTTGGAACAACAACTAGTTTGAATTTTACAAAATAAGAAATAATTAGGAATGGAATTATCCATTCCTTTCTGTTAAAATATGTATTTTTATACAAAGGTAATATAGGTTTATAGATATATCCTTTATTAAAAATCTAAATATATTATAAAAGGACTATAATTAAAGAATGCAAGGAGTAATAATAGAAATAGGGTCAAATCTATATAAAGCAATAAATAAAGAAGATGGAAAAATTTATGAATTAAAACCAAGAGGTAAATTAAAAAAAGAAGAAATAACACCTGTTGTGGGAGATGTTATTGAATTTGATGAACAAGGAGCAATAGAAAAAGTATTGCCAAGAAAGGTATATATAAAAAGGCCTAAATTGGCAAATATAACACAAATAATACTAGTAGTATCAAGTAAAGATCCAAAGCCAGATTTATTATTGTTAGATAAACAAATAGCATTTGCGGAATATTTAAAAGTAAAAGTTGTAATAGTATTAAATAAGGTAGACTTAGATAAGAAAAAACAAATGGAAAATATAAAAGCTATATATCAAAAAATAGGGTATAAAGTATTAGAAACACAGGCAAAACAAAAAATAGGAATTGAAGAATTATGCAAAATATTAAATAATAATATAAATGCTTTTTCAGGAAATTCAGGTGTTGGAAAATCAACATTAATAAATGGAATATTTGAAGAAGAGTTAACATTAGAAGGTGAAATAAGTCAAAAAAATAAAAGAGGAAAAAATACAACTACAACTATAAAATTATATGAAATAGACCCAAATACATATATAGCAGATACTCCTGGTTTTGCTACATTTGAAATTTCTGAAATAGAATCAAAAGATCTAGAAAATTATTTTGTGGAATTTAGACCATATATACAAAATTGCGAATTTACTGGATGTACACATATTAAAGAACAAAATTGTGGGATAAAGCAGGCAATGAAAGATGGAAAAATATCAGAAGAAAGATATAATCGTTTTTGTAAAATATATGAAGAATTAAAAGAAAAGGAGAAAAGAAAATGGTAGAAGTATCAACATCAATATTATCTGTACAAAAGTCAAAAGAGGCAGAAACTTTTTTAGCATTAGAAAAGGCTAAAACAGATTATTTCCATATAGATGTTATGGATGGAAAATTTGTAGAAAAAAATACATATCAGCAAATGCTTAGATATGCGGAATATATAAAAAGGATATCAAATTTACCATTAGATGTTCATTTAATGGTAGAAAATGTGGAAGATGCAATATATGATTTTGAAGCCGTAGAACCTAATATAATAACATTTCATTATGAAGCTTGTAATAATAGTGAAGAAGTGATTAAAAATATAAATCTAATAAAAGATGTACACTCAAAAGTTGGAATCAGCGTTAAACCAGAGACTCCAATAGAAAAGATTTATGAATTTTTGCCTTATGTACATGTTGCTCTTGTAATGACTGTTGAACCGGGAAAAGGAGGACAAACAATGCTTTCAAATATGGCTCAAAAAGTTCAAAAATTAAAAAAATATGTTGATGAAAATAATTTAGAAATAGATATTGAAGTAGATGGAGGCATAAATTTAAGAACAATGGATAGTGTAAAAAATGCAGGTGCTAATATATTGGTTGCAGGTACGGCTATTTTAATGGCTAAAGATTATGGTGAAATTATTAAAGAATTGGCAAAATAACAATACTTGATTTATGTTTTAATTTGAAAAATGCTATAAGATATAACTAAATTTATGTTGAATTTTAAAACTAGGGAAAATGCTATAAAATAAAACAAAAAATGTAAGTTATTTATAAAATACAATTTACATAATTTACAAATAGCGAAAAATGTGTTATAATATTTTTTGTAACAGAGTACAATTGATTTTGACTATAGTCAGAAGTAGGAGGTTATTTATGCCAAAAGACAATATTGTTTCTGAACGCACTAAAAAGATGCGGGAAAATTTCATTAAAGAAAGAAGGGAAGGAAAAAGCTTTACAGAGATAGCACAAAAATATGGTTTGCATTTTACTACTATATATATGAATTTGCAGGCTATAGCTGATGAAAACAATGTTTCAAGGGAATCACTGTTGTATAGACCATCTAGTTCTCATGTATTTACAAAACCAAGAGGGGCATTAAAAAAAGATGATGTCGATCCAAATGAATTGAAAAATCGTTTTAGTGAGATTAAAAAAAATACACAGTCAATCATAGAAAAAATTGATGAAAAAATTGAAGAAATTGTAGAAGAGGAATTACAGAATGAATGATACAATGCTGCGAAAACTGGATGGAAAAAAACTTAGGGTAAAGTTAAAACATGGAGCATCATTAGAAGAATTATTAGAATATTTCAATTGCAATGAAGAACAGTTGGAAGAATTCTTAGAAAAAAACTTTACACCTAAGGCTAAGAAAAATATAATGGCAGAACTAAGAAAAAATCAGAAAAAGAAAGATCAGCAAAAATGTGTTGCAAGCAAGAAGAAAAAAATAAAAGTGGTTACGAAGGAAAAAGAAAAATTGGAGACAATGCAAAAAGAGACATCTATTGAAGATTATAAAAAAATCCTTAGAAACGAAGAACAAGAATTAGCTGATACCATTTTTAAAGAGGAAAAGGAACATGCTTCTCTGATTTCTGAAAGAAAAAACTTAAAGGAAAAACTAGTAGAACAACGAAACTGTATGATTGAACTTGAAAGATTGATAGAGGAACGAGAAAAAGAACTTCAAGGTATATTTAAACAGCTAGAGAGTGTTTCTGATAAAATTTTTAGTACGAAGCAAAAAATAAAACAGGATCGAGAAAATTTAAAGAACGTTAGAAATGACTTGAAAGAACTTGAGAAAGTAGAAATTTTTGTTTATGAAAAAGGAGAGATTGAAATGGAAAATTATTCGGAAGAAAACATTCCTCAACAACCTTTTAATAAAGAAGTTTTTAGTAATCTATGTAGTAATGAGGCATCAGATAATTTGTCAATAAAACAAATAAAGCAAATTATGAAACTCATTGATATTGTTAAGTTTTTTAACTCAAAAGGAATGCTGTACGAAATGACTTTTGAGTCTTCAGAAGTTCAGAAACTTTTCAAAGAACAGTATTGTTAAGTAATAACCTTAAATGCTCCCACAATTATTTGTGGGAGCAAATTTCGTTATAATTCACTTTAAGTTGGGGCCTTTAACGAGAATTGAACTCGTGACCTCAGCCTTACCAAGGCTGCACTCTACCAACTGAGCTATAAAGGCATAATAAAATTTTAGTGCATATTGTGTTAAAACTAAATTTGAAAGTGATGCTTTTTGAGTCCGTCCCCAAAAGCATTAAAACTAAATTTGAAAGTAGTGCTTTTTGAGTCCGTCCCCAAAAGCATTATAACTTAAAAAATAAAAAATGTAAATAAAATTTATTGACTTTTATAAAAAAAAGTATTAGAATATATTTGTAAAAGTTATATAATTAAAAAGTAATAAGAGAAGAGTAAAATATAAACCACTTAAAGAGAAGATTAGTCAAAGGCTGGAAGCTAATTCAAGAAGGAATATTTGAAAACTAACTCTTTATACTTCTAGTGAATAAGCTAGACGAATAAGATACGTTATAATCTTGCAAATTAAGAAAAATTAAGGATGGAACCGTGTATATGCACTCCTATTAGTTATTATGCTAATGGGAGTTTTTTGTATTTTAGTGAAATTTTTCAGATTTTATAGAATATATAAGAACAATGTACCTGTTAGCAAAAAAGTATATAGAAAGGGGAAATGCCAAATGGTAAATGTAACATTAAAAGATGGCTCTAAAATAGAAGTAGAGCAAGGAGCTACAATATTAGAAGTGGCTAAAAAAATAAGTGAAGGATTAGCAAGAGTAGCAACATGTGGAGAAATAGATGGAGAAATTAAAGATTTACGCTATGAAATTCAAGAAGATTGCGATTTAATAATACATACTTTTAATGAAGAAGATTTAGATGGAAAGAAAGCATATTGGCATACAACATCACATATTATGGCACAAGCTGTGCAAAGACTATTTCCAGATGTTAAGTTTGCAATAGGGCCAAGTATAAATGAAGGATTTTACTATGATTTTGATGTAGAAAGACCTTTTACAGATGAGGACAAAGCAAAAATAGAAGAAGAAATGAAAAAAATTATAAAACAAGATATTAAAATAGAAAGATTTGCTTTGCCTAAAAAAGAAGCTTTAGAATTAATGAAAGACCAACCTTATAAGAAAGAACTAATAAATGAATTGCCAGAAGGTGAAGAAATTAGTTTTTATAAACAAGGAGATTTTACAGACTTATGTGCAGGTCCACATTTAATGAGTACTGGAAAAATAAAATCAATAAAAATATTATCATCATCAGGAGCTTATTGGAGAGGTGATGAGCATAATAAGATGTTACAAAGAATTTATGCAATATCATTTCCAAAAGCATCAATGTTGGAAGAACATATGGCCAAATTAGAAGATGCAAAAAATAGAGATCACAGAAAAATCGGAAAAGAATTGGAATTGTTTATGACACATGAACTTGTAGGTTCAGCATTACCAATGTATTTGCCAAATGGAGCGACAGTAAGGAGAATATTAGAAAGATATATTCAAGATAAAGAAATAGCAATGGGATATAAACATGTATATACACCTTCTATGGCAAATGTTGCATTATACAAAACAAGTGGACATTGGGATCATTATAAAGAAGATATGTTCCCAGTAATGAAAATGGATAATGAAGAAATGGTTTTAAGACCAATGAACTGTCCACATCATATGTTGATTTACAAAAATAAAATGCATTCATATAGAGATTTACCTATAAGAATAGGTGAACTTGCACATGATTTTAGGTATGAAAATTCTGGTGCAGTTTGTGGGTTAGAAAGAGTTCGTGAAATGTGTCAAAATGATGCACATTTATTTGTAAGACCAGATCAAATAAAAGAAGAATTTGGAAAAGTTGTGCAATTGATATTGTCAGTATACAAAGATTTTGGATTTAAAGATTATAGCTTCAGATTATCTTTAAGAGATAAAAATAATAAAGAAAAATATTTTGATGATGATGAAATGTGGGAAACAGCAGAAAATCAATTGAGAGAAATCTTAACAGAATTAAATTTGAATTTCTATGAAGCAGAAGGAGAAGCAGCTTTTTATGGCCCTAAATTAGATGTTCAAATAAAAACAGCTGTAGGGCATGATGTAACAATATCAACATGTCAATTAGATTTCTTGTTACCACAAAGATTTAAACTAGAATATATAGGCAAAGACGGAGAAGCTCATAGACCAGTTGTAATTCATAGGGCTATATTAGGTACATTTGATAGATTTTTAGCATTTTTAATAGAAGAAACAAAAGGAGCTTTCCCATTATGGTTAGCACCTGTTCAGGTAAAAGTGTTGCCTATAAGTGAGAAACATGTTGATTATGCAAATAAGATTTATAATGAGATGTTTAAATTAGGTATTAGAGTTGAAGTTGATGCAGATAATGAAAAAATAGGGTATAGAATAAGAAAAGCACAATTGGAAAAAGTTCCATATATGCTTGTTGTAGGCGATAAAGAACAAGAAACTAATACTGTTGCAGTTCGTTCAAGAGAAGATGGAGATATTGGAACGGAGAGTTTTAAAGATTTTATTAAACGTGTAAAAGTTGAAAAATAATTACAATTTTGGCGGCGTTAACTTCCATTTAAAACGCGGTTACATACACATAGTATGCGCCCTTGCCTTTTAAATAGAAGTTGCCTTGCCAAAATTTAATTCTTTTCCAACTAAGATAGAAAAGAGGTAAAAAATAATTACAATTTTGGCTGCGTTAGCTTCCGTTTAAAACGCGGTGAAGAAAGGAAAGAGTAAAAAATGAAATTAGGAATTGTTGGCTTGCCAAATGTAGGAAAAAGTACATTATTTAATAGTATAACAAAAGCTGGAGCAGAATGTGCTAATTATCCATTTTGTACAATAGAACCAAATGTTGGAGTAGTAGCTGTACCAGATGAAAGATTAGATAAATTAACTGAAATGTATAAACCAGAAAAAACTACACATGCAATAATAGAATTTGTTGACATTGCAGGATTAGTAAAAGGAGCAAGTAAAGGTGAAGGATTAGGAAATAAATTTTTGTCACATATAAGAGAGACAGATGCAATAGTAGAAGTTGTAAGATGTTTTGAAAATTCGAATGTAGTACATGTTGATGGAAGTATAAATCCAATAAGAGATATTGAAACAATAAATTTAGAATTAATATTTGCGGATATTGAAACTGTAAACAAAAGAATAGATAAGGCAAAGAAAAATTTAAAAGCAGATAAAAAATATCAAGTAGAAATTGATTTGTTACAAAAAATATTAGAAACCTTAGAAGCTGGAAAGTCTGCTAGAACTTTAGAGTTTAATGAAGAAGAACAAGTTATGGTGAAAGATATGTTTTTATTAACAACTAAACCAATATTATATGTTGCAAATGTTTCTGAGGAACAATTGGAAAATGCAGAACAAGATGAAAATGTACAAAAAGTAAAACACTATGCTTCAGAAGAAGGAGCAGAAGTTGTTCCTTTATGTGTTAAAATGGAAGAAGAACTTTCTGGACTTGATGATGATGATAAAAAGGAAATGTTAGCTATGTATAATTTAGATGAATCAGGATTAGATAAGGTTATAAAAAAGAGTTATGATTTATTAGGTCTGATGTCATTTTTGACAGCAGGGGAGCCAGAAGTTAGAGCTTGGACTATAAAAAAAGGAACAAAGGCTCCAGAAGCGGCAGGTAAAATACATTCTGATATACAAAGAGGTTTTATAAAAGCAGAAGTTGTATCATATGATGATTTAATAAAAGAAGGATCAATGATTGCAGCAAAAGAAAAAGGATTAGTTAGATCAGAAGGTAAAGAATATGTAATGCAAGATGGAGATATTGTACTATTTAAGTTTAATGTTAGTAAATAAGTTTTATAGAAAATAATGTTGTGCAGAAAATTTGTTTTATAAATTTTAGTGTATGAATAAATTTAGTGAAAAATGGTACGTAACAATAATGTAAATTTCTTGAAACATAAATGTAATATAAAAAAAGAAAAAAATACTTGACATATGATAAGATAAAGTTTAAAATAATAATAGATTAACAAATGCAAAATATTAATGTGTGTTTGTCTTGCAAATGTTTTAAAAATGTGGTATAATTTAGGATGTTTGTAGAATACTAATAAAAAACATATTAAAAGGAGAGAAAAAAATTATGGAAAATTCAAAATTTGTAAAAATGATTTTAATAATATTAACTGGAGTTATGTTAGTAGCAATTGGAGTAGGTTCAACAGGTACTGTATCAGCTGCTGATAGTAATGGAACAAATTATGATGATTTAGGAGCTGTGTTAAATAATACAACAAATAATAGTTCAACTAATAACACAACAAACAATACAGTAAATAACACAACTAATACTACTAATACAACAAATAATACATCAAATACATTGAATACAAGTGCTTTAAAAAACTCTGTAAATACTACTGCAACAACAAATACATCATATAATAATACAACATTACCAAAAACAGGTATTGGAAATTCTACACCTGTAGTAGTGTTAATAACTATATTTGGTATATCAGCAGTTTATGCATATAAAAAAATAAGAGATTATAAAAGTCTTTAATAAATGAAAAATCCTAGCAAAATTTATTGTTGGGATTTTTGCATTTTAGGAAACAATATGAAAATTTTAAATTTTGCAACATAAAGTAAAAATATTTTATGTAGTGAAAAATTTATAATATACACTGGAGTTGAAGTATTATAGTTATGTTAAAGAAAAATTTGGTTACAGCTCAGTAAGAAATAATAAAAGGCATAGTGAAAAGAGTCGATTTACTATGCTAAAATTTAAAATAAAAAAATTAGATATATTGACAATATGTATAAAATATGAAAAAATACTATTATAGTTTTAATTGCTAAAAAATAGGAAAGGAATGATATTTAAGATGGAGAGAAAAAGAGGATTTGAAATAGCAAAAGGATTTGAGGATAAGGAAATTAATTTACCAATAAGGAAAACAAAATATTCAGCTGGTTATGATGTGGAAGCAGCTGAAGATACTGTTATACCAAGTTTTAAAAAAGGAATGGCACCAATTTTAGTAAAAACAGGAATTAAAGCTTACATGCAAGATGATGAAATGCTATTGTTATATAATAGAAGTTCTAACCCTAAAAAGAAAGGATTGATCTTGTCAAATAGTGTAGGAGTTGTTGATAAAGATTACTATGGAAATGAAGACAATGATGGACATATCATGTTTGCCTTTTATAATATTAAAGAAGAAGATATTGTTATAAAGAAGGGAGAATGTATAGGACAAGCAATATTTCAAAAATATTTTTTGACTGATGATGATGTAGCAAAAGGCATTAGAAATGGTGGTTTTGGGTCTACTAATTAGTTGAAAGATCAAAAAAATTGGTAAAGAATGCTTATAAATACTTTGACTTTTTAAAAAAAATGTAGTATAATTAATATGGTTAAAAAATCCAATAAAGTTATATCATATAGACATAACTTTATAATATTTTTTTGCTGAAAAATTCTGAAAGGAGTGACTTACATGTTTAATGTAGGAGACAAAATAGTATACCCAATGCATGGGGCAGGAACAATAGATTCAATAGAGGAAAAAGATATTTTAGGTGAAAAACAATCATATTACATACTAAAAATGCCAGGAGAAGTAAAAGTGATGATACCAACAGCTAAAGCGGAAGCTGTAGGTGTAAGAAATATTATAGATAAACAATCAGCAGAAAAAGTAATTGGCATCTTGGAACAAGATGAAACTTTAATGGATAAAAATTGGAATAAACGTTATAGAGATAACATGGAAAAAATGAAGAGTGGGGACATTTATGAGGTTGCAGATGTAGTTAGAAATTTGAGCTTTAAACAAAAAGAAAAAGGTCTTTCTACAGGTGAAAAGAAAATGTTAAATAATGCTAAACAAATTTTAGTAAGTGAATTAGTTTTGGCAGAACATGCTACAGAAGATGAAGTGGAAAAATTAGTTGAAAATAAAATAAATACATCTTTTATGACTTTTAGATCAGATGAAGCTAATCATGAAAATAGTATTGTAAATAAATTTATTCCATTTAATAGTACTAATGATTCTGCAAATTAATTATGACTTTATGAATATATATTAGATAAAATTCTGGACTTTACTGAAGCATAGTTTAGAATTTTATTTAATATATATTATATAGTAATCTAATTTATTAAAATTATAGTTAAATTTTTAGTTAAATTTTTTGAAATTTTTTTTGATTTTGTATTGACAAATATTAAATTTGATATTATAATACTAATTGTCGTTAGGATGTAACCAATTCTATTTATTATATATGCAGATGTGGCGGAATTGGTAGACGCACAGGACTTAAAATCCTGCGGTTGAATAAACCGTGCCGGTTCGATTCCGGCCATCTGCACCAATGACGTATCTGTTCGAACTAACAGATAGATTAAAAATCATTCAAGTAGTTGGATGATTTTTTCTTTGCCCAAAAAACATTTGATGTTTATATATCTAATCTAGCAAAAAAGATAAAATTATCAGAATTAGAAAATTATATAAACAGCTTAAAATAGCTAAAAAACGAAAAGATAATATAAAGCTTTACTTTTATGAAAAAATAATGTATAATGTAAACTATAAAAATGAGAGGGCCTTAGTAAAAAGGCAAAACATGAAAGGAAAGATGAAAAGTGGAAAAAAATCAAAATGTAAATAATGAAGAAACAGAATTAGACATAAATCATTTAATGCAAATAAGAAGAGAAAAATTAAAAGAAATGCAAGAACAAGGAAAAAATCCATTTGAAATAACAAAATTTGATAGGACAAATACAGCAGGAGAAATAAAAGAAAATTATGAACAATTTGAACAAAAAGATGTAACAGTAGCAGGGAGAATAATAGCTAAAAGAATAATGGGAAAAGCATCATTTTGTACAATTCAAGACAGTGATGAAAAAATACAAAGCTATGTAAGTATAAATGATTTAGGAGAAGAAAGCTATAAAGCATTTAAGACTTATGATATAGGGGATATAATTGGAATAACAGGATTTGTATTTAAAACAAGAACAGAGGAAATATCAGTACATGCCAAAGAAGTAACAATATTATCAAAATCATTAAGACCATTACCAGAAAAATTCCATGGATTAAAAGATGTAGATTTAAGATATAGACAAAGATATGTTGATTTAATAATGAATCCAGAAGTAAAAGAAACATTCAAAAAAAGAAGTCAAATAATCAGTGAAATTAGAAAAATCTTAGATGAAAAAGGCTATCTAGAAGTAGAAACACCAATATTAAATACAATATCAGGAGGGGCAACAGCAAGACCATTTATAACACATCATAATACATTAGATATAGATATGTATTTAAGAATAGCAACAGAATTAAACTTAAAAAGATTGATAGTTGGTGGGTATGACAAAGTATATGAAATGGGAAGAATTTTTAGAAATGAAGGTATGGATATCAGACATAATCCAGAATTTACATCAATAGAATTATATGCAGCATATGAAAATTATCATGATATGATGGATATAACAGAAGAATTATTCCAAAGATGTGCAACAAAGGTATGTGGAACAACTAAAATAACATATCAAGGAAAAGAAATAGACTTAGGTGGAAAATGGAAAAGAATAACAATGATAGATTCAATAAAAGAAGCATGTGGAGTTGATTTTAACACAATAAATACTGATGAAGAAGCAGTAGCTTTAGCAAAAGAAAGAGGTATTGAAATTCCAGCAGGAAAAGAAACAAGAGGACATGTAATAAGTTTATTCTTTGATGAATATGTTGAAAAAACAATAGTACAACCAACATTTGTATATGATTATCCAGTAGAAATATCACCACTAGCTAAAAAATCACCTAAAGATCCTAAATTAACAGAAAGATTTGAAATTTTTATAGATGGTAGAGAATATGGAAATGCTTTCTCAGAATTAAATGATCCAATAGATCAATATGAAAGATTCAAAGAAGAAATAGCAGCAAGAGAAAATGGTGATGATGAGGCTGGAATGATGGATGAAGACTATATTCAAGCATTAGAAATAGGATTACCACCTACTGGAGGGTTAGGTATTGGAATAGATAGATTGGTTATGTTATTAACAGATGCAGCTTCTATAAGAGATGTATTATTATTTCCAACAATGAAACCTTTGAACTAAAAGATATAGTACAAAAAAGTGGATATGGAATCAAAAAGCTCACATCTATAAAGTAAAAAAAGGTGTGAGCTTTTAATATAATAAAATAGTATGTTTGTATAAGGAATACAAATATTTCACAAATATAAAAAAGAGGTGTTATAAATGTTTAATTTTTCATTTGATAGAAAAACAATGTATACAATATTAGCTGTATTAATGATAGTTGGAATATTAGAATATATAATGGTGCCAGGAAAGTTATTAAGTTTATTAATAAGTATACCAGGAGTATTAATAGCAATTACGTTTCATGAATTTGCACATGCTTTTGTGGCAGATAAGTTAGGTGATGATACAGCAAGAAGGGAAGGCAGATTAAGTTTAAATCCAAAAGATCATCTAGATCCAGTAGGAACACTAATGTTATTAGTAGCAGGATTTGGATGGGGAAAACCAGTACATGTAGATCCAAGAAACTATTCAAGAAAAATGTCAATGGAAAAAGGGGAAGCTCTTGTATCAATAGCAGGTCCAGTAATGAATTTTATAATGGCATTTATATTTGCTTTAATATATTGCGCAGTATATAAATTTGGCAGTATGTCATTTTTAAGTTCTACATTAGGAAGTACTACATTATTAGTATTATCAGGTGTAATATCTATAAATATAGGGTTAGGAGTATTTAACTTAATACCATTGCCACCATTAGATGGTTCAAAAGTAATTTTACCATTTTTACCACAAAGGGCAAAAAATTGGTTTGTAAATAATGAGCAAATATTTTATATAGTATTTGTAGTGTTATGGATAACAAATTTAGCAGGTTATATAATTACACCAGCTATAACTGGAGTAAGTAGTGGAATATTAGGTTTAGCAAAATTGATATTTAGATTAGGATAAGCTAGATATGAAAAAATTCGATAAATTAAGTGTGTGTTTATATGTAAAATAGATATTAAAAGAAGGGATGAAAAAATGCTAACACTAGGAATAGAATCAAGCTGTGATGAAACAGCAGTAGCAGTAATAGAAGATGGAAGAAAAATATTATCAAATATAGTTGATACACAAATACCAATACATGAAAAGTATGGAGGAGTAGTACCAGAGATAGCATCAAGAAATCATATAGAAGCAATATCAAGAGTAACCAAAAAGGCGTTGGAAGATGCAAAAATAACAATAGATGATATAGATGCCATAACTCCAACATATGGACCAGGATTGGTGGGTGCATTGCTTGTAGGATTATCATATGCAAAAGCATTAAGTTATGCAACAGGAAAGACATTGGTGGGAGTAAATCATATACAAGGTCATATTGCAGCAAATTACATAACACATAGTGATTTAAAACCACCTTTTTTATGTGTGATGATGTCAGGTGGAAATACACAAATAATACATGTAAAGGGTTATACTGAATTTGAAGTTTTAGGAAAAACGAGAGATGATGCAATAGGAGAGGCTTTTGATAAAGTAGCTAGAGTTGTTGGATTAGGATATCCAGGAGGTCCAAAAGTAGATAAACTAGCATTACAAGGTGAGCCTAATATAGAGCTTCCAAAAACACATTTTGATAATTTAGATTTTAGCTTTAGTGGAATAAAAACAGCAGTAATAAATTTACACCATAAAAACCCAGATATTAATAAAGCAGATTTGTGTGCAAGTTTTGAAAAAACAGTGACAGAAATATTGGTAGAACATATAAAAAAAGCAATAGAAATAACAGGATTAAAAACTGTTGCTTTGGCAGGTGGAGTATCAGCAAATTCATATATAAGAAAAGCTTTTGAAGGCTTAGAAAAAAATGGTATAAAGGTGTATATGCCTGATTTAAAGTTGTGTACTGATAATGGAGCTATGATAGGATCTGCTGGATATTATAATTATAGGGCTGGAATTAGAGATGGATTGGAGCTAAATGCAATTCCAAATTTGAAGTTAAGTTAGAGCTTTTAATGATGATTTGGGGATTGAGCGATGTTTTTGGGGACGGAGCAAAAAGTCATTAAGAGAGGAGAAAGATATGGCAATATTTGCAATAGCAGATTTACATTTATCATTTAATGAGAATAAGCCAATGAATATATTTGGAGGAAAATGGCAAAATCATGAAGAAAAAATCAAAAAAGACTGGTTAGAAAAAGTAACAGAAAATGATACAGTGTTATTACCAGGAGATTTTTCATGGTCAATGTATTTAAAAGATACAAATGCAGATTTTGAATATTTAAGTGAATTGCCAGGTCGAAAGATATTGTTAAAGGGAAACCATGATTATTGGTGGTCAACATTAAAAAAAATGCAAAAATATATAGAAGAAAATAATTTTAGAAATATAGACTTTTTATATAATAATAGTTATGAGGTGGAAGGAAATATTATAGCAGGAACAAGAGGATGGGTTCAATCAAATGAAGAAGAAGATAAGAAAATGATAAATAGAGAGTCAATAAGATTGGAGCTTTCAATTAAATATGGAATTCAAAAATTTGGAGATGATAAGCCAATAATAATATGTATGCATTATCCACCTTACACAAATTATAACAAACAAAACTTGATAGATTCACCATTTATTGAAATAATGCGAAAATATAATGTGAAAAAATGTATATATGGACATCTCCATGGTGAGTCTATAAAAGAAGCTATACAAGGAAATATAAAAGGGATAGATACAACATTAGTAAGTGCTGACGGAGTGAATTTTAAATTAGTAAAAATTACAGAATAATATGCTAGTGTTGAATAAAAAATAATATATAAGACAAGAGAAAATATTGTATATTCAGGTTTGTTTGAATTTTACAAAGAGAGGATACATAAAATGATAGATTTAAAAAAAGATGTAAAATATGTAAAAGGTGTAGGTCCAAATAGGGTACAATTGCTAAATAAGCTAGGAATATTCACATTAGAAGATTTAATTACATATTATCCAAGAACATATGAAGATAGAAGCAAGCCAAAAAGCTTGCTTGAATGTGTTGATGGTGAAGAGGCTTTGATAGAAGTAATTGCAATAAGTAAAATGATAGAAAGTAAATTTTCAAAAAAAACAATGCAAAGATTGATGGTAAGGGATAGTTCAGGTTCAGCAGAAGCAGTATGGTTTAATCAAACATATTTAAAGTCAAAATTTAGAGTAGGCCAAAGATATAGAATGTATGGAAAGATAGAAAGAAAATATGGAAAAATAACAATAGCCTCACCGGTGTTTGATGAGTATGGTAGTACACAAAATACGGGACGAATAATACCAATATATCCATTAACATATCAGCTTTCACAAAATACTTTAAGAAAGATAATAGAAAATGCTATGGCAGAAGTATATGGAAATTTGCCAGAAACATTACCACAATATGTAATAAAGACAAGTAGGCTTTTAGGAATAAATGATGCAATAAAAACAATACATTTTCCACAAGAATTAGAAGATTTTAGAACAGCAAGAAGAAGATTGGTATTTGAAGAACTCCTTATAACACAATTATCATTAATGTCATTGAAAAATAGAGATATATTAGAAGAAAAAGGAATAAAATTTTCATCAGAATATAAAATAGAAGATTTTGTTAAAAGATTTCCATTTCAATTAACAAATGCACAATTAAGAGTTTTAAAAGAAATAGAAAAAGATATGGAATCAGAAAAAATGATGAATAGATTATTGCAAGGAGATGTTGGTTCAGGTAAAACAGCTGTTGCGATGAGTGCAGCATATAAAGCAGTAAAAAGTGGATATCAAGCGGCAATAATGGCACCAACAGCAATACTTGCAACACAGCATTTAGAGAATTTTGATAATATGCTAACAGAATTAGGAATAAAATCAGAATTATTAATTTCAGGAATAACTAAAAAGAAAAAAGAAGAAATTTTATCAAAGTTAAAAGCTGGAGAAATAGATATATTAATAGGAACACATGCTTTGTTAGAAGACAATGTGGAATTTAAAAATTTAGGATTGGTTGTAACAGATGAGCAACACAGATTTGGCGTAAGGCAGAGAAATAAAATAGCTCAGAAAGGGAGTAATGGTCAAAATCCAGATGTTTTAGTAATGTCTGCAACACCTATTCCGAGAACTTTGGCTTTGATTTTATATGGTGATTTGGACATATCAATAATAGATGAATTACCTCCAAATAGAAAGAAAATAGAGACTTTTGCAGTAACCAAAAAAATGCAAGAAAGAGTAGATAATTTTATAGAGAAGCAGATAAAAGAAGGCAGGCAAGCCTATATAGTGTGTCCATTAGTTGAGGAAAGTGAAGAAAGTGATTTGAAGTCAGTAGTTGAACTTGCTAAAAAATATCAAACAGAGATTTTTCCTCAATATAGAGTGGCATATTTACATGGAAAAATGAAAGCTAAAGAAAAAGATGAAATAATGTTAAAGTTTAAAAATCATGAAATAGATATATTGATTTCAACAACAGTAATAGAAGTTGGCGTAGATGTTCCTAACTCTAATATAATGGTAATAGAGGATGCTCAAAGGTTTGGATTAGCTCAATTACATCAATTACGTGGAAGAGTTGGGAGAGGAGAATATCAATCATATTGTATTTTGAAATATGAAGGAAATGGTGAAAATATTAGGAAAAGAATGAAAGTTATGTGTGATACAAATGATGGATTTAAAATATCAGAAAAAGATTTGGAATTAAGAGGAAGCGGAGATTTTTTTGGTACAATGCAACATGGTTTACCAGAATTTAAAATTGCTAATTTGTTTGAAGATATGCCAATATTGCAACAAGTGCAGCAAGTTGCACAGAAGATTTTAGCAAATGATGCCAAACTTGAAAATGAAGAAAATAAAGAATTGGCTAATGTTGTTAATAAAAAATTAGAGAGGTTAGGTAATGGAACTTTATAGTTATTAATAAAAATGTGACTATATTATGTAAAATAACAACAAAATATTGCAAAAAATGGAAATTTATAGTATAATAAAAATGTCACAAATAATAAGTAACTACTATACTTAATAAGTGTAGTAAAGAAAGGAGCAATACAACATGGAAGGACAGAAAAACTTTTCAAAAAATTTAGATAAGGAGGCAAAAAGAAAAATAATACGGTGCTTAGAAAGACGTTTAAGTCTAGAAGAAAGAACCGCCAGCTATAGAAGTAAAGAATATTTTGCCAATACGGTTTTGGCAAGAATGAAAGAGCCTGACAAAGCATATGATGAAATTTTAAAGGAAGAAGCTGCAAAAACAAGTGGAGAAAGTTTCCTTTTTTACGTTTCAGCACTGTCAAAGTTGATTTCAAATAAAATGCCAAGGATGGAAGAACTTGAAAAAGTAGTAAAAGACTTAGAAAGGTTGGCAATAAGTATTATAAATTCTTGCAACTTTACGGCAGGAAAGTATATAAATACGAAAAGAATTATAATAAACGAAGCACTTGAAAAAAGAAATATTAAAAATAAAAAGCTGGGAGAAGTGATCTGGAACTTAACAGAAGAAAATGATTCGCTTGAAGAAGCAATAGAAAAAAGCTTTGGAACTAACTGGACTAAAAATCAAATTGATGAATTTTTTGGTACAGAAATTTATGAAGATCCAAAATTCATTGAAACGATTGATGAAATTGTTAAAGAAGTCAGAGCAAATCAGTTGGTAGAGGAATATTGTAACATTAAGGGAAAGAGGAGAAAATATCCTTTTAAATTAATAATGACTGAAGCAATTGAGTATAAACTTCAAGATTCTAATATTTCAGTGATAAAATGCTGCAGTTATATTTGGGAAAAATATACTTTAAAATACAATATACCAAGTGTTTATTCAATGATTATTTATTTGTTAGATGAGCTTGGTGCTTCTTCAGAAGTAAATAGGAGTGACGTTGTAGAAATGTCAAAAATATTGGAACAGAAGTTACAGATTTTCATAAATCTTATTTCAAAGGAGTTGGTGGTAAGAAAAGTAGCTTAAAGGAACGCTAGTATTCAGATTTTTTGAAAAGGCAATACCTGCAAGTGACAATGAAACTTGCAGGTATATTTTATATTATAGGAAAGTTCTTCGAACTTCCTATAATATAAAAAACAACAATGCACAGAAAATTTATTTCATAAATTTTCGTGCACGAACAAATATGCGGACTTTAAAATGTTTTAATAGGTGCTAATGTTATTAATGTCCGCTTTTGTTCTATTCTAGGAAACAATATGAAACTTTTTAGTTTCGCAATGCAAAGTGAAAATATTTTAAGAAAGGATGTTATAATGTTAAAATTAATTATAGAAATAATATGTATAATAATAATCTTATTAGGTGTAATATGTATTTTTGATGCAAGATTATTAACAAAAAGATTTTTTGGATTTGGAGATCAAAATGAAGGAGCAAGTGGACTAAAAATTTTAGGTTTTGTGATAGTTATGCTTAGTGGGATTGTTTTAATGTTTCTAATAAAAAAATAAAATAAAAAAGCACATCAAAATAAGGCGAGTGGATAGTGTTCGTTGCTAAATTGGTTGCTAAAATAAAAAAATATCAAAGTTTTGCTTATTACAAAAACATTGATATACATACAGTGGTGCGGATGAAGGGACTCGAACCCCCACGTCGTTGACACTGGTTCCTAAGACCAGCGCGTCTACCAATTCCGCCACATCCGCAATTCATATTTAACAATACTTATAATAGCACAATAATAGATTTATTGTCAATAGAAAAATGGAAAAAAATTAAAAATTGTAAGGTGTTTTTGAGTCCGTCCCCAAAAGCACCTTGAACAAAGGGAGATATTTAAATGAATAATAAAATTATACCAGTAGAAAAAAATAAAGAATATGTAGTAGAAATAATAGATAATGGTTTTGAGGGTGAGGGAATAGCTAAAATAGATGGGTATACAATATTTGTAAAAGGTGCAATAAAAGGAGAAAAAGTAAAAATATTAATTGTGAAAGTATTAGCATCACATGCATTTGGAAAAACAACAGAATTTATAAAAGCATCTCCATATAGAGTAGAGAGTGATTGTGTTACATATAAAAGGTGTGGAGGTTGTAATTTAAGACATATAAAATATGAAAAAACATTAGAGATGAAACAAAATGCAGTACAAAGTTTAGTAAATAAAACATTAAATAAAAAAATAGATGTATCTAAAGTTGTAGGTATGGAAGAACCATATTATTACAGAAATAAGGCGCAATATCCAGTTGGAATAGATAAAAATGGAAATTCTGTAATAGGAATTTTTGCTAATAGGACACATGAAATAATAGAAATGCAAGGATGTAAAATTCAAAATCAGATAACAGAAAAAATTGCAAAATATATTTTAGAAATATGGAATAAAGAAAAACTAAGTGTATATCAAGAAAAAACAGGAAAAGGCTTATTAAGACATATAGTAATAAAAATAGGTATAAAAACAAATGAGATAATGTGTATTTTAGTTGTAAATGGCAAGAAAATTCCTAAAGAAACTAAAGTAGTTGAACAAATAGTAAGCAAATTTCCAGAAATAAAAACAATAGTAAAAAATATAAATGAAAGGAATACAAATGTAATTTTGGGCAAAGAAAATGAAGTTTTATATGGGGATGGAACAATATCAGATAAATTAGAGAATTTAACATTTAAAATATCACCACTATCATTTTACCAAGTAAATCCTGTGCAGACAGTAAAATTGTATAATCTTGGAGTACAGGCAGCAGAGATTACAAAAGAGGATGTTGTGTTTGACTTGTATTGCGGGATTGGCACTATCTCATTATTTATGGCTCAATATGCTAAAAAGGTTTATGGAGTTGAAATAGTAGAACAGGCTGTGGAAATGGCAAAGGAAAATGCAAAAAATAATAATTTGCAAAATACTGAATTTATTTCAGGTGATGTTGAAGAAGTTTTAGATAATCTTATTAATATAAAGAAAATAATACCAGATGTAGTTATGGTTGATCCGCCAAGAAAAGGCCTTGACAAAAAGAGTGTTATGAACTTGTTAAATGTTGCTCCTAAAAAATTGGTGTATATTAGCTGTAATCCTGCAACTTTGGTTAGAGATTTAGCTCTTTTGGAAGATAGATATGATATAAAAAATATTACTCCTGTTGATATGTTTCCATTTACAAGCCATGTGGAGTGTGTATCTGTTCTAGAATTGAAGAAAAATACCAAAAAATAGACATGTTTATAACTAGAGTATGTTAAAAAGTTGAGAAAGATAATTCTATATTATACAGAATTATTGAAAGAGAATAAATAGACGAAAAACAATAAGAAACAGGAGAGCAATCTTCTGTTTTTTTTGACTAAAAAAATTAAAAAACTAGATGGATTTTGTTGTTTATAAATGAAAAATGTGATATAGTGTAAACAGAGTTTTGGAGGGAAAAATGGAAACTATAAAACCTTTTATAAAATGGGCAGGAGGAAAAGGGAGTTTATTATCACAATTAACAAACTTTTACCCATTCGAATTAGAAAATGGAACAATAAAAAAATATGTCGAACCATTTGTCGGTGGTGGAGCAGTTTTAATAGATATATTACAAAAATATGATGT
>CAKPOI010000015.1 GCA_934169775.1 uncultured Clostridia bacterium | reverse complement strand
GCTTTTTGACTCCGACCCCGAAAGCATCACTCCGACCTCGAAAACACTATGTAACATCTGTTCTAATCATATCAATTGTATTTTGCTTTTTACTTTTATTAACTGCATATCTCATTGTGACAAAAATAATTGCAAAAACAAATATTATACAAATTCCAACTGCTTTAAATGGAAATTGATATTCAGAAGAAAAAACATTACCTGTTTCTGTATATAGCCAATACGAAATTGCTATTCCTACTGGAAGGCCAAATATCAATGCTTTTAATCCATAAAGCAAGCTTTCATAATTTATCATTTTTCTAAATTGTTTTTCTGTCATTCCTATTGATTTTAATACTGCAAATTCTTTAGAGCGTAATGCCATATTTGTTGTTATTGTATTAAATACATTTGTAATTCCTATTAAAGAAATAACTATTATAAATCCATATAAGAATATTGAAACTATTAAAAGGATTCTGTTTTCTGTTTTGTAGATTTCATCTAAATTATACACATTATCTTTATTTGTTTTATCAACATTGATAACTGCTTTTTCAACTTCTTCTATATTATCTACATCTAAAACTAAGTCTCGCATTTCATAGTTAAAATTATTCATAGTTTCATCTGATACTATCATAATTGGATATTGAGTAATATTAAATAATGATTCTCCTATTGGTAATGAATCTACAACTGCTCCTACTTCTATCTCTCCATTTCCTGTTTTTTCATATTCTCCTGTCATATCATTATATTTTTGGTCATTGTATTTTATGACATCTTTCTTTTCTAAGTTTGATATTCTATATTCTACTCTTTTTGCTCCATCTTTTCCTTCTTCATATTCATATTTCATTCGTTTATCATATATAATTGCTTTATCTTTTATCTTTTCATAGGATAATCCTAATTTTTTTATGTATTTTTGATATTCCTGTTCTCCTATAGAATATACATAAATTCCTGTTTCTTCTTCTTCAATTATATAATTTTTTAAATGTTCTTCTGTAAAATATGATTTATCTACATTTATAAAATCATGTTTTAATATTGCATTAACTTTTGCATTTTCTTTTACTGGCTGCAAATCTAAAATTTGGTTGAAATATTTTTGTGTATCTTCTTTATCTCTATTTGGAGCACCTACAACTAAATTGTAATTCATTTCTTTATATTCTGTTGAAGTTACATTAAATAAATTTGCAACTACTGAGTCCATTGATAAAAATAATACTATACTTAGGAAGATTGAAAATATTGTTGTTCTATATTTCTTTTTACTTCTTTTAAAATTTTTATTTGCTATTTCTCCTTCTATACCAAATATTTTTCCTGTTAATTTTGAAGTTCTAATTTTTTTTGCATTTATTTTTATGTCATTTGTATTTCTTATTGCATCTATTGGTGGTATTCTACTTGCCCTTATTGCAGGTTTTATTGCTGATAAAATTATCATTATAAATGAAGTTACAACTGCTATTATAATTGCTATTGGTTCTACTACTAAGTGTAAATTAAAATGATCTATTATTGGAACTCCGCCACTTGTTAAAAGCATATTTACAATTGCTAATACTATTCCTATGGCAACAACACCTATTAATATTCCTAATGGAATTGAAATTACAGCTAATATTACACCTTCAAACAAAATGCTTTTTCTAATTTGTTTTCTTGTTGCCCCTATACTTGCCAATATTCCTAATTCTTTTGTTTTTTCTGTTAAAGAAATATTAAAACTGTTTCTTATTACAAAAATTGATGTAAACATAATAATTCCTATTACCACTCCTGCTATTACCTCAAGAAAATTTGAAGTTCTCTCACTTTTAAATTCTCCTAAGAACTGTAATAGTTGGTCATTTGTGTCAACATCTGATGTATCAAAAATCAAATGTTTCTTTAGTTCTTCTTGAAAATCATATGCTTCACTTGAATTTGTTGTTAATATTGAAACATCTATTGGTTTTCCTTGATCTATATTTTCTAATTTAGTTATACATGTATATCCTGGTGCTGTATAGTTTTCAAAGTTTGGTCTTTCCATAATTCCTACAATTGTGTATTCTTTTTCTTCTCTTGGAATTATTGTTTCTTCTTGTTTTCCATATGAGTCTTCTTGAGTTAATTTTGTATAAAACTGTTCTGTTGTTTTTTGATCATTTATTTGTTCTTCTGTTAACTCTCTGTCTTCTGTAGGTATACTACTTGTTTCTACTCTAATACCTGTTTTTAGTGTTATTTTATCTCCTATATTCCATTTTTGACCACCATTTGTAAGTACATGTTCTGGTATTAAAATTTCATTTGAATTTTGTGGCAATCTACCTTCTTTTAGAATTACTCCTCTAGTATTTAATGCTGTTTCATCAAAAGCTTCTAAATATATATATGGCTTATACTCATTTTTACTGTTTTCCAAATTAGCATAACCTATATTTTGAGATTTAGCATATTGTTTAACTTTATCATTATTTTCTATTAAGTCTTTACTTTGTTTATCTGTAGTGTTTTTCATATATATGTAATAATTTCCTTGTGTAATTTCGGTTCTATCAACCATTGCTTGTTGAAAACTAGATACAAATGTAGTTACCGCACATATTAAAGCAACTGATAGTGCAATTCCTAATATTGTAACTATTGTCCTTTTTTTATTCTGTTTTAAATTCTTTATTGTTATCTCATTTAAAACTTTCACTTTTATCACATTCCTTTCCTCAGGCTCGAATTATATTCAGAAAATAAGTTTTAACTTGTAAATTTATTTTCAATTTTTACTCTACTATCTTTCCATCTTGAATTCTAATAATTCTATCTGCCTGTTCAGCAATAGACATATCATGTGTAATTAATAAAATTGTTTGATTATATTTTTTATTTGATTTTTTTAGTAATTCAATAATTTCTTTAGAAGATTTACTATCTAAATTTCCAGTGGGTTCATCTGCTAAGATAATTGATGGATTGTTAATTATGGCTCTCCCTATTGCTACACGTTGCTGTTGTCCTCCTGATAATTGATTTGGTAAATGTTCTTCTCTGTTTGAAAGTCCTAATAATTCTATTACATCTTGTAGATGCTTCTTTTCTACTTTTTTTCCATCTAAATTACATGGTAATAATATATTTTCTTTTACATTTAATATTGGTATCAAATTATAAAATTGATAAATTATTCCTATTTCTCTCCTTCTAAAAATTGCTAAGTCATCTTTTGAAAGTTGGTATATGTCTTTGTTATTAATAAAAACTTTTCCACTAGTTGGTTTATCAACTCCTCCCATAAGATGTAATAATGTTGATTTTCCGCTTCCTGATGCTCCTACAATTGCAATAAATTCTCCTTTTTTAACACTAAAAGATACATTATCTAATGCTATAACTTCAGTATCCTTTTTTCCATATTTCTTAGTTAAGTTTTCTACTTTTAAAATTTCCATGGTATTTTTTCCTCCTCTATAAAGTTTACACATTTTATTAAATGATTTTCCATTTCTTCTTGCGTAAAAATTTTGTAATCCGGAAAATCTATTTCTAGTTGAATTTTTAATTCTGACATATCTTCTAAATATTTAATTGCTTCTAAAATATCTTCTTTTTGCAAATTTAGCCAATCTAATTCTTTTGAATATTCTAACATTTGTTCATCATATTTAGGAACATCTGTTAAATTGTTTTCATAAATATATTTAGAAAATAATTTAAAATCATTTGTTTTTATTTTTCTTATTTCTTCTTTTTCTCCTTTAAATTCTTTTCCATTATTTAATTTTATTCCTATAAGATTTTTGTTTTTATCAAAAATTCCTAATTGTCCATATGTAAGGTTATTCCAATAAAAATCTGTTAATATATGTGTATAATATCCTAAAATTAATGGATTATTAAATTTTTCTTTATATTTTTCTAAAACCCCATCTATGTCATATCTATATTCTATATGATTTTCTATTTGTACTGGTTTTTCCATATGAGCTTCTTTATGTGGAACTATGTGTGATATGTTTTTTATCACATGTCCATTTAATAAATCTGGTAATATATTTCCTAACAAAAATATGTTTTTTTCTCTTTCTGTTAGCTTTATTTTTTTATTTATTTTTGTTGTTACTTCTAAATGTATTGCCCAAGATGGCATATTAATCTCCCCTTTCTTTTTATGTTCAAATTATATATTTATTTTATTTTATTGTAAAGTAATTTTTTCTTAATTTTTTCTTATGTTTTTGGGGCCGGAGCAAAAAAGCACTAATGTTTTTGGGGCCGGAGCAAAAAAGCATTAATGTTTTTGGGGTCGGAGCAAAAAAACACTAATATTTTATGATCTAATATTACTAATATATCTCTTTAAAAAAATATTAGAGTAAAGTCCAAATATATAACTTTACCCTAATATTTTTATATAAATTTTTTAAGATATTCTATCATAAATAACGGTATATTTAAAATTTTTCCGTCTTTGCTTAAATTATTCATTGAAAATCTAATAGAAATTTCATTCTTATTTTTTTCATTATATCTAGTTAAGCTAACATTATTAGTTGATTTGTTAGATTTAACTTCAATTGGGATTATTTTATTTTTATTTTGAATTACAAAATCTATTTCATGTCTATCATAAGTATAATAGTTAGGGACTACATCAAAAATATTATTTAGCATATTTAAAACATAGTTCTCTGTTAATGCTCCTTTGAATTCTTCAAATAGTCTATCTCCCTCAACTATTATTCTACTGTCCAAATTTGCCATTCTTCTTAGTAATCCCACATCATTCATATATATTTTGAAACTATTTAAGTCATTATATGCTTTCAATGGAAAATCTGTTTTTGTTAAATTATATATTTTATAAATTAAATTAGCATCATTTAGCCAATTTAATGCATCTTCGTATTCTCTTGCTCTAGCACCTTGTTTTATTACTTGATATAAAAATTTTTTATTTTCTTTTGATAGTTGTGATGGTATACTATTCCATATTAATGATATTTTGTTTGCTTCTCTATTATCAGTATGTTTTGAAAAGTCACTTTCATATGCTTTTAATATATTTTCTTGTATTTTATTTACTAATTCTATGTCTTTCTCATTTACCCACGCATTTACTGCTTCTGGCATTCCACCTATTATAAAATATGCCTTTAATTTTTCTTCTAGTTGATTAAAAAATATATCTGGTATTTTTTCGATTCTGTTGACTGATTCCATATATTCTACTAAATTTTCACATTTATCTGCTGTTAAAAACTCTTTAAATGTCATTGGATACATATTTATGAAATCAACTTTTCCTACAGGAAATGATGTATGTGATAGTCGTATTCCTAGTAAACTTCCTGCACACACTATATGATATTCGTTTGCTTCTTCTTGAAAATATTTTAAACTGTTTAAAGCACTTGGACATTCCTGTATTTCATCAAATATTATTAATGTTTTTTCTGGTAATATTGCTTTTCCATATATAAAAGATAGTTGCTCTAATAATCTTTTAGGATCCTTTGTATCTGTAAATAAATTGTATAAATCTTCATCATGGTCAAAATTAAAATATGCTACTCCTTCATATTCTTTTTCACCAAATTCTTTTAAAATATATGTTTTTCCTATTTGTCTTGCCCCTTTTAATATTAAAGGTTTTCTATATTTACTTTTTTTCCAATTTATTAGTTCATCTAAAATAAATCTTCTCACTTTTAATCACATCCCTTATTAATAATATATGCTTTTCTTATATAATTATACTATTTTTCCACATTTTTGTAAAGTTTTCAAACGTTAAAATCACATTTTTGCAAGTATTCTTAACTATTTTATCACACTTTTGCAAGTTTTTTTGAAGATTTTATCACATTTTTGTAAATTCAATGAATTGCCATAAGTTTATAAATCTAGAAATATATTGAATTAAGAGCTAAATAAGAAATGAAAGTATTAGTGCTTTTTTGCTCCGTCCCCAAAAGCATCGGTTGCTCCAAAAGTATTGCATAAATTTATATTATTAGAATATAGTTTAGTATATATGGAGGGATTATTATGCATTTTTCTAAATTTTTTACAAGTTTTATAATTACATTTTTATTATTTTCTATGCTGTTTCCATGCTTTGTGTTTGCTATAGATGATAGCGGTTATATTTGGTCATCTTTTTCTGAAGATTCTATCTTAACTAGTTCAGATGTTAATTCTCAAAATTCTAATGTTGAAAATACAAAAGATATAAATGAAGAAAATAATTCTCTTAATCTAGAATGTGGAAGTGCCATTTTGATTGAACAAAAAACAGGTCAAATTTTATACAGTCATAACATTCATGAGCAATTGCGTCCTGCTTCTGTTACTAAAGTTATGAGTATTCTTCTTATTATGGAAGCTCTCTCTAATCAAAAAATTTCCTTAACAGATGCTGTTCCATGTTCTGAAAATGCTGCTTCTATGGGTGGTTCTCAAATTTGGCTTGACCCTAGAGAAACTTTATCTGTTGATGATATGCTTAAGGCTATTTGTGTAAATTCTGCTAATGATTGTGTAGTGGCTATGGCAGAATATATTGCTGGTTCTGAGGAAGCATTTGTTCAAATGATGAATGATAAGGCTAAAGAGCTTGGTATGAACGATACTTGTTTTAAAAATTGTCATGGCTTAGATCAAGATGGTCATGTTACTTCTAGTTATGATATTTCTCTTATGTCTAAAGAATTATTAAATAAATATCCTGAGGTTACTAAATATACTACTATATGGATGGATTCTTTACGTGATGGAAAATCTCAGCTTTCTAATACAAATAGATTAATAAAAAATTACAAAGGAGCTACTGGTTTAAAAACAGGTTCCACATCTTTGGCATTATATAATTTATCTGCAAGTGCTACTCGTGATGACCTTTCTTTGATTGCTGTTATTATGAAGGCACCTAGCACAAAAACAAGATTTGCCGAAGCCCAAAAATTACTTGATTATGGTTTTAGTAAATTTTCTTTTAAAAATTTTGGAAATAAAAATGATGTAATTCAGTCTGTTTCTGTTAATAAAGGTGTTAAAAATAATGTTGATGTAATTTTAGAAAATCAAGCTGGTACTTTAATAGAAAAAGGAAAAGAGTCTCAAATCTCTCAATCTATTGTGCTTAGTAATAGTATAGAAGCTCCTATAAGACAGGGTGATGTAATTGGAAAAGTTACATTTTCTTTAGATGGTAATGAACTATCTAGTGTAAACTTAGTTGCTTCAAATAATGTAGATAAAATTAATTTGTTTACAATGTCTAAAAAAATAATTTATAGTTGGGTCGATTTATTAAGAAGTTAAAATCAAATATCTTTGTAACGTTACTTTTCTAAAAACAAAAGCATACATTAACAGCATTATCATTTATTTAAAATATTTTTTAGTCTGCATCTTTGTTCGTGCGCAAAAATTGCAATGAATTAAAATATAAAAATTCATTGCAATTTTTGTACTTTAGTAAAGTTTTAATTATGTTTTTTATTATTTGTCAATTAAAAGTTTATTAACAGCACTTATATAAATAACCAAATAAGAAATTGATATTAAAAATCCACCTAATACATCACTTGTATAGTGCACTCCTAAATAAATTCTGCTAATTCCAATAGTACAAATTAATAAACTAAGCAAAACAATTAAGCCCCATTTTAAATACTTATTTTTTACATATCTATAAATTAAATATATCAAATAGCCATAAAAAGCCATACTAACCATAGAATGTCCTGAAGGGAAACTATATCCGGTCTCCTCTATTATTCTAAATTCAGTTGGTCTGGGTCTTTGTAATATTCTTTTTAATAACTGATTTAATATAGTAATAACAACTAAATTTGAAAAAATAGATGCTCCTATTTTCTTATTTTTTATTAGAATAAATAAAACAATTGTTAAAGCTATTAAAAATATTGCTCCACCAAAATTAGTAATAAATTTTGCTATTGGTGTTGCAAAATCTGATATTAAAAATGTTGATATAATTTTATATCCAATAATATCTCCATTCATTATTTCTTTGTTAAATATATCTTCTGCTAATGCCAAAAATCCAATTAGACAGACAAATAATATAATCCACTTTAGATTTTTAATAAAGAAATCTTTTATTTTTTCTTTCAAAATTGTTTCACCACCTTACATTATTTTATATAAGTTTTCTTAATAGATAAAAATAATGAGTAAAAACTCATTATTTTTATATCCTATGAAAGTTCTTCGAACTTCCTAATGTCCGCTTTTGTTCTTACAATAAGATTACTTCATTGTTCTTTAAGCTTTCTTGCACATTTATAACTCTTTGGTTTGAAGAGCCTTTCCATTTCAAAGTTGGATTATGCAAATCATCCATATATTGTCCGTCAACAAGAACATCTAAATATTTAACAACTTCCTTATCTTTTAAATCTCTATCAAATTTAAAGCCTGACCATGCCCACAAATTTTTATTTGGAAATTTTTGTTTAAAAGCTTTTGCAAGTTTAGTTGTACCTTCAATATTTTTAGGGTTCATTGGTTCTCCACCTAAAATTGATAACCCTTCTACATTTTCATTTTCGCATAGCTCAAGTACTCTATTTATAGTGTCATCTGTGAATTCTTTTCCTCCATTAAAGTCATGTGTTTCAGGATTAAAGCAATTTTTGCAGTTAAATGTGCAGCCTTGCATAAATATAGAAACTCTAACGCCTGGACCATCTGATATATCCATTTTTCTAATCTTATTATATCTCATTTTCAATCTCTTCTTTCATTTTCTAATTTTAGCTCTCTTCTAGTTGGAAAAGAAGTAAATTTTTGCAAGGCAAATTTCATTTAAAAGGTAAAGGTGCTTTGTGTATGTAACCCAAGTTTCAAATGAAATTTAACGCAGCCAAAATTTAATTATTTTTCAACTATTCATCATCTTTATTATCAATATGCAATACTCTTTCCTTTATTTCTTCTGTACGTCCTTTATTCCAGAAATTACTTCCTATATAACCACAAGTTCTTCTAGCAACATTTAAAGTGTCATGATCTCTATTACCACAATTTGGGCAATACCATTCAAGATTATCATCAATCAAAATTTCACCATCATATCCACATTTTTGGCAATAATCTGATTTTGTATTTAGTTCTGCGTACATAATATTATTATAAATAAATTTAATAATTTGTAATACAACTTCTAGATTGTCTTGTAAATTTGGAGTTTCAACATAAGAAATTGCACCACCTGGACTTAATGTTTGAAATTCACTTTCTAATTTCAATTTAGAGAATGCATCAATTTCTTCAAATACTGGTACATGATAAGAATTTGTAATATAATTTCTATCTGTAATACCTTTAATTTTCCCAAATCTTTTTTTCAAGCATTTTGCAAATTTATATGTTGTTGATTCTATTGGTGTGCCATATACACTATAATCAATATCTTCTTGTTCTTTCCATTCTTTGCATTTATCATTTAATTTTTGCATTACTTTTAGTCCAAATTCTTTTCCTGTTCCGTTGTCTGTATGGCTATGACCTGTCATGTATTTAACACATTCATATAATCCTGCATATCCTAATGATATTGTCGAATATCCTCCGTGTAATAGTGGGTGGATGCTTTCTCCTTTTTTTAATCTTGATAATGCTCCATGTTGCCATAATATAGGTGCTACATCACTTGTAGCTTTACTTAGTCTTTCATGTCTTATTTTTAATGCTTTATGACATAGTTCTAATCTCTCATCAAATATTTTCCAGAATTTTTCCATGTCTTTTCCTGATGATAATGCTGCATCAACTAAATTTATTGTTACAACACCTTGATTAAATCTACCATAATATTTTGGTTTGTTTGTTTTTGGGTCTACATATGGAGTTAAGAATGATCTGCATCCCATACATGGATAGCAATGTCCTTCTCCATTTTTGTCTATCTTTAATTCCAACATTTTCTTTTCTGAAATATAATCTGGTACCATTCTTTTAGCTGTGCATTTTGCTGCTAATTCTGTCAAATACCAATATTTACTGTTTTCATGAATATTATCTTCTTCTAATACATATAACAATTTTGGGAAAGCTGGTGTTACATATACACCTTTTTCGTTTTTCATTCCTAATGTTCTTTGTTTTAAGATTTCTTCTATAATCATTGCTAATTCTTCTTTATATTCTTCTGTTTCACCTAAATATAGGCAAACACTTAGGAAAGGAGCTTGTCCATTTGTTGTTGTCATTGAATTAATTTGATATTGGAATGTTTGTACACCATCTCTTACTTCTTTTTTTAAGTCTTCTTTGGCATATTTTTCACAATCTTCTTTAGATAATTTTCTTGCTTCATATTTTTCTAAAAATCTTTTATAGCTTTCTCTTACAAATGGTGCTAAATGTGTCATTGTAACTGTTACTCCACCATATTGACTTGAATTTACAGCTGTTATTATTTGTGTTGCAATTGTCATTGCTGTCAAAAATCTATGTGGTTTTTCTATCATTACCCCATTTATACTTGTGCCATTTTGTAACATATCTTCCAAGTTTATTAAATCACAGTTGTGTAATGCATTTTGTGCAAAATAATCTGCATCATGAAAATGAATAATTCCTTCATCATGAGCTTTTACTATGTCTTCTGGCAATAAAAATCTTCTTGTTATATCTGTACTTGTAATTCCTGCTAAATAATCTCTTTGTGTTGTTACAACTTTTGCATTTTTGTTAGAATTTTCTGTATTCCAGTATTCGCTTTCTCCATCAATTAATTCTTTTATTGATTGATCTGTTGTATTTGATTTTCTAACTAATGCTCTTGTATAACGATATGTGATGTATTGTTTGGCTAATTGATATTTTTCAAATTCCATTAATTTTTTTTCGATTATATCTTGAATATCTTCAACTAATATTCTTGATTTTTTTAGATCTTCTATATATGCAATAATGTTATTTATATCTTCATCTGTTGCCTTTTCTTTTTTTGATACCTCATTATTTGCTTTACCTATAGCAACTCTAATCTTTTCTGAATCATAATCAACTATTGTTCCGTCCCTTTTTATAATTTTCATTGCTCTATATCCCCTTTCCATTCCCCATATATTAATTCGATTTTTATATTTAAATTCGATGTCTCTATTATACATGAAAAAAAGCCATTTTCTGTTGCAATTGCAACAAATTATGACTTTGATTTTATTTTTATTTTCAATTTTGCTTGTTTCTAAGAAAAGATTTTTTGTTACAAAAATATTACAATACTATTACAAACACATTACGTAAATATATTATAAACACCTGTTGTTACAAAACATACTAAAATTCCACAAATTGTTGGTATTAAAAATGACAAACCTACCCATTTCCATTTTCCAGTTTCCTTTTTTATGGTCATCAAAGTAGTAGCACAAGGAAAATGTAAAATAGTAAATATCATGACATTTATTGCTGTTAATATAGTCCATCCGTTCTGTTTTAAAATTTCACCTATAGCCATTGTATCTTCCATATTTGTTAATGTTTTTGCTTTTAAATAACACATTAATATTATTGGTAATACTATTTCATTTGCAGGAATTCCTAAGACAAATGCTGTTAATATATAACCATCTAATCCCATCAATTTTGCAAATGGATCAAAAAAATTTGCGACAATTGTCAATATAGAATTCCCTTGTATTGCAACATTTGCCATTATCCATATAACTAGACCTGCTGGTGCTGCTACTTTTATTGCTCTTTTTAATACATATAATGTTCTATCAAATAAAGATCTTACTAAAATTTTGCTTATTTGTGGTTTTCTATATGGTGGTAGTTCTAATACAAATGATGATGGCATTCCTTTTAATATAGTTTTTGATAATATTTTTGATATTACCAAAGTTAAGAATATTCCAAAAATTATTACTCCTATTACACTTATTGTTGCTAATATACTTGAAAATTTTCCATAACTTCCAGCTATAAAAATTGTGGCTATTGATATCAAAAACGGAAATCTTCCATTACATGGAACTAGATTGTTTGTTAGTATTGCTATAAGCCTTTCTCTAGGAGAATCTATAATTCTACAACCTGTTACACCACAAGCATTACATCCAAATCCCATACACATTGTTATCATCTGTTTACCTGTACAACAAGCTTTTTTAAAAAATTTATCCATATTAAATGCAATTCTTGGCAAATATCCCAAATCCTCTAAAAATGTGAATAATGGAAAAAATATTGCCATTGGTGGCAACATAACAGATATTACCCATGTTAAAGTTTGATACACTCCTAATATTAGCATATCTGATATCCATTGTGGACAATTAATGTATGTAGCAAAATGTATTAGCTTTTCTTGTATCCATCCAAAAAACATAAATAGTAATTCTGAAGGATAATTTGCTCCAATAATTGTTATCCAAAAAATTATTGCTAGAAATAAAATCATTATTGGTATTCCAAATTTTTTTGATGTTAATATTTTATCTATTTTTCTATCTTTTTCACTATAATTTTTATCTTCAAAAGTACATACTTTTTTACATATTTCTTCTGCTCTGTTTAATATTTTGGATACTTTTTCTTCTTCATTTTTGCTATTTCTATTTTCTTCATATTCAATTAATTTTGGATTACAATTTATTTTTCCTGTTGATACATCATATATTGTACTTTTTAAATTTTCTAAAGTTTTTTTCTTTTTTGCAGTGGTTCCAACAACTGGCACTCCCAATAATTCTGATAGTTTTTTTAGATCTATTTTTATTTTTTTCTTTTTTGCTTCGTCAAGTAAATTTACACATAATATTACATTTGGTGTTAATTCCATTATTTGAAATGTAAGATTTAAATTTCTTTCTAAACATGTACTATCTACAACAACTACTGTAACATCTGGATTGCCGTTGCAAATATAATCTCTTGCTATTTCTTCTTCTTCTGAATGTGACATTAATGAATATGTACCTGGAATATCTATAAATATAAAGTCTTTGTCATGAATTTTTGCCTCTCCCTTTGCATTTGCAACTGTTTTTCCTGGCCAGTTTCCAGTATGTTGATGCATTCCAGTTAAACTATTAAATATTGTAGATTTCCCCACATTTGGATTTCCAGCCAATGCTACTGTAAATTTTTTATCCATGAAAAACCTCCTTCATATATTAGTTTGCAAATTTCGCGTGCAAACAAATACGCGGACTTTAAAATGTTCTAATAAATACTAATTCTTTTTAATGTCCGCTTTTGTTCCTAATATATTTTATGAAGAAAGCCATTTTTAGTTACAATATTATATCTATCAATTTTGTATCATCTTCTCTTATTGCTATTAATGTTCCTCTAATGTCAAATGCTTTTGGATCTCCAGAAGGACTTATTAATACTGGAGTTATTCTAGTTCCTTTTATCATGCCTAAATCTAATAATCTCCTTTTTATATCTTCTTTACAATGTATTTCTAATATTTTACAAGGTTTATTTATTTTTACTTCACTTAAATTCATTTTTGCTCAATTCCTTTCCTATTAAATTGAATTTATTTCAATCCTTATTATATTATATTTTGACAATATATTTTAGTTCAAAAAAGAAGGCTTTTATCGCCTTCTTAATAATTAAAATCTATGATCTTGATTCTACAATCAACTTAATTCCTGTTCTATCTTCGCCTTCAACTTCTACCTCAGCAAATGCTGGTATGCAAACTAAATCAACACCTGATGGAGCAACAAAACCTCTTGCTATAGCTACCGCCTTTACAGCTTGATTTAAAGCTCCTGCTCCTATTGCTTGCATTTCTGCCTTATTTGATTCCTTTACTAATCCTGCAATTGCACCTGCAACTGAATTAGGATTTGATTTTGATGAGATTTTTAAAACTTCCATTTTTATTTTCCTCCTACTTAATAAAATATTTTTTGTTGCAACTTTTATGGTCTTATTTTATAGTATTTGGAAATTTTTGTAAATAGTTTTTCATTAATTTTTTTAACTTTTCATCGCAAAATTCAAGTGTTTTTAAGCATTTTCGACAAAATGCGACACAGCTTTCATTCCATAATTATTTTTAGTTTTTTTTTACTTAAAAGAACCGAATTTTTGACAAAAAAATTATTTAAAATATAATTGCCATACTTTATATATCCAAATACATTTTAAATAATTTTTAATATTTAATATTTAATTATTCTTTCTATTCCTATGACTTTATTTGTTTTATCATCAATTTCAAAGATTACTCCATTAAACATACATTCTCCTTCTGCAATTTTATATCTTTCAGGCAAAGTCGTTTCAAATCTTTTTATAGATGCTTGTATATTCATGCCTATTACAGAATTCTTTGGTCCAGTCATACCTATATCAGTAATATATCCTGTTCCATTTGGTAAAATCTTTTCATCAGCAGTTTGCACATGTGTATGTGTTCCAAAAAGTGCTGTTACTTTTCCATCTAAATAATATCCCATAGCTATTTTTTCGGCTGTTGCTTCTGCGTGAAAATCAACTATTATTATATCTACTTTTTTTGAAATACTATCAATTATTGATTTAGCCTTTAAAAATGGATTTTCTGATAATACTGCAATATCTACTCTTCCTATTAAATTAATAACTGCAATATTTTTTCCATTTTTCTTATAAATATTATATCCTTTTCCCACAACTCCTTCTGGATAATTTGCAGGTCTTATTATTTTAGGATCATCAATAAATTTAAATATGTCTTTTTTTCCCCATGTATGATTTCCCATTGTAACAACATCTGTTCCAACTTCTATAATGTCTTTGTAGTTCTTTTCGGTTATTCCCATTCCTTCTGCCGAATTTTCTCCATTGACTATTGTAAAATCTATTCCTTTTTCTTGTTTTATTTTTGATAATTGTTTTCTTAGTTCTTTTACTCCAGCATTTCCAATAATATCTCCAACTGCTAAAATTTTCATATATTTTTTCTCGCTTTCTATAATAAATTCTAGGAGCCAATTAAAATTCAATTGGCTCCTCAGTATCATTTAGTTACAGCACTACATTTTTTCCATGCTATTTTATAAATGTCTTTTCCACAGCTTATGTGGTAATTGATTTCATCTACCATAGGCTCAAAACCAAAAATAATTGCGTTAAGTATGTCTTTATATGCCAATTCTTTCACTGAATAAGCAGCAATTTTTTCGTATTTGCTTAATTCTTTACCTTTTTGCTGCTTTTTTCTCTCAGCTGAAATTTTGAAATTTTCCATAGCATTTACATATTGGTTTGAAAGTAATCCGGATTTTTCAAGCTTTTTTGCGTATTCGACATCCTCTTTTGTTACATCACACGGGATTAGTGTTAACTTTTGTTTATTATCCCGTCTTGGTAATGCTAACACTTTATCACCTGTTCTCAAATTGATAAAGTATTTTTCACCTGTGACATTGATAAAATACAATACCGTCCCATAAATATAATGCTTTTTGTTCATTAAGAATCCTCCTATAATACTGCTATATTTAATTGTATATCTATTATACAACTTATTTCTATAAAAATCAATAAATTTACACATATTAAATATATATTTGGATATACTTAAAATAAAGTTAGGAGTGATGTATATGGATTTAAAAAGAGTTCATACAATTTTAGATAATAAGGAAAAATGTGATATTTTTTATGATGACAGGCCAATCTGGATTCAGGGAGTTACGCAACATGTAGCTAAAATTGGATTTGCAGATAATTTTGAGGAGAAAGATGTTTATATAGAAGATTTATATGAAAAAAATTTATATAATAATTAAAATTTAAAAGGATAATTTCTACAACAATATGTAAAAAATTATCCTTTTTCTAGATTTATCTTAAAATTTTATTTTTTCTTGAATCCAGTTTTCTAATTCTTCAATTTTTACTCTTACTTGTTCCATTGTATCACGATCACGAATAGTAACAGTTTCATCCTCTAAAGTGTCAAAATCTACTGTAATGCAATAAGGTGTACCAATTTCATCTTCTCTTCTATAACGTTTTCCTATGCTTCCTGCCTCATCATAATCACACATAAAGCTCTTTGATAATCTTCTATGAACTTCTGTAGCCTTATCTGATAATTTCTTTGATAGTGGCAATACCGCTGCTTTAAATGGTGCCAATGCAGGATGTAAATGCAATACAACTCTTGTATCTCCTTCTGCAATTTCTTCTTCATCATAGCTATTACATAAAAAGGCTAATAAAACTCTATCTGCTCCTAAAGATGGTTCTATAACATATGGCACATATTTTTCATTTGTTTCTGGGTCTTGATAAGACAAATCTTGTTTTGAATGGTTCATATGTTGTGTTAAATCATAATCTGTTCTATCTGCAATTCCCCATAATTCTCCCCAACCAAATGGAAAAGCAAATTCTATGTCTGTAGTTGCTTTACTGTAAAATACTAATTCTTCTGGTGAATGGTCTCTTAGTCTAATATTTTCTGACTTCATTCCTAAATCTAATAACCAATTTTCACAATAGTTTTTCCAGAATTTATGCCATTCTAAATCTGTTCCTGGTTTGCAGAAAAACTCTAGTTCCATTTGTTCAAATTCACGTGTTCTAAATATATAATTTCCTGGTGTTATTTCATTTCTAAATGCTTTTCCTATTTGTGCTATTCCCATAGGGATTTTTTTACGTGATGTTCTCATTACATTTTTAAAGTCTACAAATATTCCTTGAGCGGTTTCTGGTCTTAAATATACTGTTGATGTTGTGTCTTCAGTTACTCCTTGAAATGTTTTGAACATTAAGTTGAATTTACGTATGTCTGTAAAATTTGTTTTTCCACATTTTGGACATGGAATTCTATTTTCATTAATGAAATCTATTAATTGCTTATCTGTCATTCCATCTGCAATCATGTCTTTTCCTTGCTCATGTGCCCATTCTTCTATTAATTTGTCTGCTCTGTGTCTTGTTTTACATTCCTTACAGTCTATTAATGGATCTGAAAATCCTCCTACATGTCCTGATGCTACCCATGTTTCTGGGTTCATTAATATTGCTGCATCTAATCCTACAACATTTGGTTGCTCTTGTATGAATTTTTTTCTCCATGCAGCTTTTATATTATTTTTTAGTTCATTTCCTAATGGTCCATAATCCCATGTGTTTGCTAATCCTCCATAAATTTCTGAGCCTGGATATATATATCCTCTACTTTTACATAAACTTACTAATTTGTCCATTGATTCTAACATAATAATTCCTCCTAGTATAATTTTATTTAAATTTTGTTTTAACAAATATAGTGGTCATTCTAATTTTTACACTATTTAATGCAAAAAAACTTCCGACACCTAGCCATTATAGCTAGGGACGAAAGTTTTAATTCCGCGTTTCCACCCTAATTCTTGAACTTTTTGAGTTTCAAGCACCTTAATTTTTAATGATTACTCCAAAGCTCCCCATACTTATTTATTGCTAAGCTTCCACCTTTTCCTAGCTCTCTATCTATAAATTCAGTATTTTTTCTTTTTCACTGTAATCTCTATTTAATTATATGGCAGGGGTAGAAGGATTCGAACCCTCACAGGCGGTTTTGGAGACCGATGTGCTACCATTGACACTATACCCCTATCTCATTGTCTTTACTATCTTAGCATATTTATTTTTATTTTGCAAGCATTTTTTTATTTTTTTATAAGATTTTTTTGTGCTTAACTGTAACAGATCTTTAATATTTTTGCTGAGCCGAAAAATCTTTTTTATAAAAAAATTAGGTGTTTTTTGAGCCCGTCTCCAAAAACATAAAAAAATTAGTGCTTTTTGAGTCCGTCCCCAAAAGCACCTTTATAAGTATTACATGTCATCTTCTTCAGTTTCGTCTTCATCTATGTCACAGCCATGGCATGATGAACAGCCTCCGTGGCAACCTGAATGCTCATCATCTAAGTCTCCTGACCAATCTAGTTCTATTACATTATTGCATTCTGGACATTCTACTTCTGTTTTTTCATCATCTACATCTATTACAAATTCATAGTTGCAATATGGACATACTATTTCAAAGTCAAATCCTTCCTCTGAATAAATATCTTTTTCTATATTGCTTACAACTTCCTCTATTTTTTCCATCTTTTCGTCAATACTATTTTGTTTTTCTTCTAATTCTTTAAGTCTGTTTTCTAATTCTGCAATTTTGTCATTTTCAATATTTGAAGCTGAATTGGCTATCTGATTATAAAATTGTTCAAATCTTTTTTTGATATATTCTAAATCTTCCTTATTTTTGATATTTTCCTCAATGTCTTTTAAAAAACTTGTATAATTGTCTTTAAATACACTCATTATAATATTCACCTTTCTATACTCTTTCCATGTATTCACATGTTCTTGTATCTATTCTTAATACATCACCAATATTTACAAACATTGGGACTTGTAATTCTAAACCTGTTTCTAATTTTGCTGGTTTTCCTGATGTTGTTGTTGTATTTCCTGCAAATCCTGGTTCTGTATATGTAACTTCTAGTTCTACAAATGTTGGTGGTTCTACTGCAAATATATTTCCTTTATATGAAAGAATTGTTACTTCCATATTTTCTTTTAAATATTTTAAGCATTCACCTAATTGTGATTCGTTTAATGGTATTTGGTCATATGTTTCATTGTCCATGAAATAATATAAACCTCCATCATTATATAAATATTGCATCGCTTTTTTCTCTATTTCTGCTCCTGGATATTTGTCTGATGGGTTAAATGTTTTTTCTAAAGTTGCTCCTGTTATTACATTTTTTAATTTTGTTCTTACAAATGCTGAACCCTTTCCTGGTTTTACATGTTGGAATTCTACTACTCTAAATACATTTCCATCCATTTCAAATGTTGTTCCATTTCTAAAATCTCCTGCTGAATATACTCCTGCCATTTTTATTTCTCCTTTCAAATTTCATTTTTTACTTAATTTAAAATACTATTTTTAAATTTTATTTTTTATAACTTTTTTTATTTTACTATAAAATGGCTTAAAAATCAAGCCTTTTGTTAAATTTAAGTTTTCTATATATGGTATTTTATGTTAAAAAGCTTTTTTATCTATGCCATTCTTATTTTATTATACTTATTGCAATTCATTTATTACAATATAATTTTTCTCAGAATTGGTTAATTTTATACATCCAAATTTTGTAATTTGAACTGTATCCTCTATTCTTACGCCAAATTTTCCTGGTATATAAATTCCTGGTTCATCTGTAACTACCATATTTTCTTTTAACATAGTGTCACTTCTTGAACTTATGTATGGTGGTTCATGTATTTCTAATCCAACACCATGACCTAAACTATGTATTAATTCATATCCATTTAATCTAAAATCATTTTCAACCATTTTTGTAACTTGTCTTGTACTAGCGCCATCTTTGTATTCTTGTAATGCTTGTTCTTGGTTTTTTAATACTAAATCATATACTGGTTTTATATATTCTGGCACTTTTCCTACAAAAAATGTTCTTGTCATATCTGAACAATATCCATCTACTTTGCATCCCATATCTATTGTTATTATATCTTCTTCTTCTATTTTCCTTTCTGTAGGGACTGCATGTGGTTTAGATGTATTTTCACCTGATGCCACAATTGTATCAAATGATATTCCATCTGTCCTTTCTTTATAATACTCATCAATTTCATGTGCTATCTGTTTTTCTGTCATTCCTGGTTTTATGTACCCTAATATATATAGAAAACAGTCATCTGTTATATTACATGCTTTTATTAAACTGTGTATTTCATCTTCATCTTTTATCATTCTTTGTTTTTCTATTATGTACTCTGTTTCCACAAAATTGTTTATTTTATATTTTCTTAAATATTCTTTATACATTGCATATGTCAAGTAATGTTCCTCAAATCCTACATTTTCACAAAACATAAAAAAGTTTTCATAGTCATCTTTTGATATATCTTTTATATCATATACAATGATTTCATCAAATAAAGTTAATATACTATGTACATGTTCAATATATCTGCCATCAGTTATATAAATATTTTCTTTTCTTGTTATTAATAATGTTCCTTCTGCATCTATATTTGTTAAGTATTTGATATTTAACGGATTTGATATTATCATTCCTTGCATATCTAAACTATTCATTTTATTTCTTAACCACTGCAATTTTGAGTTCATTTTTTATCCCCTTTTATTAATTTTTATAATATGTTTTAATACTTTTTGTAATTTTACTTCTTTTTTATTTAAATATTATCCTTGATACAAGCCTAGAGTAAACAAATTCATTAAAATATTTTTTATAATTTCAAATGGTACATACATACTTATAAATGTTCCTATTACTATAAATGGTCCAAATGGTATATATTCACTAGATTTTCTTATTTTTGTAATCAATAAGATTATACTTAATACTGCTCCTATTAAAAATGATAGCAATGTTATAACAATTATATTTGATAAGCCAAATAGAATTCCTAGTGCTGCCATTAATTTTACATCTCCAAATCCCATTGCTTCTTTACCATAAATCAATCCACCTATAACTGTTATTAGTAAGAATATTCCTCCTCCTGCTACCATTCCCAATAGCAAATTAAATGTTATGGCTACATCTGATAATCCATATAAAAATGCAAATATAATTCCTACTTCAAATAAAGTTAAATTTAATCTGTTTGGTATTATTTGATGTTTATAGTCTATAACAAATGCTGATACTAACATTGGTGATATTATTATATATTTTATTAAATCTAAATTTGCTATAAGTGTTGGTTTTATTCCATAAGTATATAGTAATGTTACATATATTATTGCTATTATTAGCATTAGCAAATAGTTTGGTTTGAATTCCATTTTGTATTCTGTTATTATGTCTTTTGATATGACTTTTTTATATTCTGGCATTCTTTTGTTTGCCCAGTCTACAAGTTGCCCTATGAATATTGATGCAATTATGGCTATAGCATAATATGCAATGTGAATGTCATTTATGTACATTCTTATCCTTCCTTTCCATATGTATTTTTTAATTTTTTCTTTTGTAAGATCTGTAATTATTTTATTGTTTTGTTGTGAATATTTCTAATTTTTGCTGCAAGTATTTTTATTTTTGTGAATATTTTTTATTTTTATTTTTGCTTTTTCTGCAAATATTTTAATTTTTTATTTTTGATTTTATTTTATTTTCTATTGGTCTTTTCCATGCCGTATACCAATAGTCTTTTGGATTTATTGGCTCAACAAGAATTGTAAACATATTGCATCTGTTTCCACCTAAAATATCTGTAAATATCTGATCTCCTACTACTGCAATATGTTCTGGTTCTTCTTTTATCTCTTTTTGTATTTCTAAAAATCCTTTTTTAAATGGTTTCATTGCAAAATTTTTAAATGGTATTTCTAATTTTTTTGCAACTTTTTCTACTTTTTCTTTTTTGTTACTATTTGATAAAATATATAGTTTTACACCTTGTCCTCTTAAATTTCTTGCCCATTTTTCTACTTCTTCTGATAAATTTTCATAGTAATCTATTAGTGTATTGTCTACATCTAGTATCAAAACTTTTATTTTGTTTTTTATTATATATTGTATTGTAATTTCTTGAACACTTTTAAAATATCCTTTTGGATATATGTTTATCATTTTTACTCATTCCTTTCTCAAGTTTTCTACTTGTTTAGTAATGATTTTTTTATATTCTTAACTTTCGACTTCATTTTACATGATAGTATAAAAAATTGCAATACTTTTTTTATATATTAGGAAAGTTATACAACTTTTCTAATATATAAAATTTATTTGTATTTTTCTATATACATTAGTGTTTTTTGACTCCGTCCCCAAAATCACCCAAAATCATTAGTGCTTTTTTGCTCCGTCCCCAAAATCATTAGTGCTTTTTTGCTCCGTCCCCAAAATTACCTTCTTAGCTCTGCTCCTAATTGTTTTTCTAGTTCAGATATTATGTTTTCCATTACTTGATTGATTTCTTCATCTTGTAATGTTTTATTTTTGTCTCTGAATCTTAAAGCATATGCTACACTCTTTTTATTATGTCCAATTTTTTCATCTCTATAAATGTCAAATAAGTTCATGCTTTCTAATAGTTTTTTAGCTTTTTTAGTTATTATTTTTTCTATTTGCCCTACTTCTATTTGTTCATCTACTATAACTGCTATATCTCTTTCTACTGCTGGGAATTTTGGTATTTCTACATATTTTTTGTTGTTTCTTGCATATTTTGTAACTTTTGTTATGTTTAATTCTGCAAGATATACTCTACGTGATATATCATAGTTTTCTAGTACTTCTGGATGTACTTCTCCTATTGTTGCTATTATGTCATTTCCTATTTTGAAGTTTGCACATCTTCCTGGATGATATGATTTGTTTTCTTTTTCTTTTACTACATCATATCTGTTTACATTTATTTGTTTTAATATGTTTTCCATTAACCCTTTTAATGTGTAGAAATCTAGGTTTTCTCCATACATTCCTATTGTTAATATCTTTTCTTCTTGTGGCACTTCTCCTTTTTCTACATTTCCGTTTATGTTTTGATATCTTCTTGATATGTCAAATAGTTTTACTTCTTTGTTTTTCTTGTTTAAGTTTGTTACTATTGTTGACATCATACTTGGTATTGTTGATGTTCTCATATATTTATAGTCATCATTTAATGGATTTTTTATACATATTGCTAATTTTTTTAGTTCTTCTGATACATTTGATTTATCTAATTCTTTTTCATTTATAAATCCATATGTGTATATTTCTGATAATCCATTGTTTTGCAATGTTTCTAATATTTTATCTTCAATTTTTTGTTCTTTGTTTTTTATTCCTAATGTTGTATCTGCTTTTATTAATGTTGTGTCTAATTTGTCATATCCATAAAAACGTACTACTTCTTCTGCTAAATCTGCCATTTGTTCTATGTCTTGTCTAAAATATGGTGGTATTACAATGTCATTTTCAACTTTCATTTCTAATTTTTCAAATATTTCTATCATGTATTCTTTACTGATATTTGTTCCCAATAGTTGATTAATTTTTTCTGGTTCTAATTTTATTTTATTTATTTTTTGTGGTGTTGGATATTTGTCTATTTTTCCTTCTATTGCTTCTCCAGCTCCTAAAAGTTCTACTAATTGTACTGCTCTATTTACTGCTCTTAGTGCATTTTCTGGTGATAATCCTTTTTCAAATCTTGATGAGCTTTCTGTTCTTAATCCTACTTTTTTTGCTGTTTTTCTTACTGCTCCCCCATAAAATACTGCTGATTCAAATACAACTGTTTTTGTGTCTTTTTCTATTTCTGAGTTTAGTCCTCCCATTACTCCTGCTATTGCTACTGGCTTTTTAGTATCTGCTATTACTAAGTCATTTTCGTCTAATGTTCGTTCTACTTCATCTAGTGTTGTTGTTTTTTCTCCATTTTTTGCCCTTCTAACAGTTATATGTTTTCCTTCTATTGATTCTATGTCAAATGCATGCATTGGTTGACCCATTTCAAGCATTACATAATTTGTTATATCTACAATGTTATTTATGCTTCTTATTCCACATGCTTTTAATCTTTTTGTTAGCCATTTTGGTGATGATCCTATTTTTACGTTTTTTACCATTCTTGCTATATATCTATAGCATAAATCTGGTGCTTGTATCTCTACTGTTAATCCTTCTATTTCTTCTTTGTCAGGTATTTCATTATTTGAAATCATATCATCTATGTCTTTTCTTGGATTTTCAAATTTTTCTCCTAATGCTACTGCTGTTTCTCTTCCTAATCCTTCTATTGATAAACAATCTGGTCTATTTGGTGTGATTTCAAAGTCTATTATGTCTTCTTTTAAATCTAGTATATCTACAATATTAGCTCCTAATTCTTTTTCTAAATCGATTTCTGGTAATACATTTATTTCTTCTTCTTTGTTTTCAGATTCTCTTTTTAATATCATTATTCCTTCTTCTATTTGTTTTGGATAATCATTTAATCCTATTCCTAATTCTCCTACAGAACACATCATTCCAGCAGATTCAATACCTCTTAACTCTCCTGTTTTTATTTTTTTGCCTCCTGGTAATTCTGCTCCATCTTTTGCTACTGGTACTATATCTCCTACTTTTACATTTGGTGCTCCTGTTACTATTTGTAGTTTTTCTGTTCCTACATCTACTTGTGTTATTACTAGGTGATCTGAATCTTGATGTTTTTCTATTTTTAATATTTTTCCTACTACTACATTTTTTATGTCATTTCCTGTTTGATCTATTGTTTCTACTTTTTGACCTGCCATTGTTAATATATCTCCTAATTTGACAGCATCTACATCTATTTTACTATATTCTTTTAACCATTCTACACTTGCTTTCATTTTCTTACATTCCTTTCTTTTAAGGTACACATGGTTTTGAAAGTTTTGAATACTTTCAAACTATCGCGTTCTTTTCTTTAAATATTATAATGTTGTTTATTGCTTTGCTGTTACCTAAAATTGTTTTAAGAATCTTACGTCATTTTCAAACAATAAACGTAAATCATCTATTCCGAATTTTGCCATCGCTATTCTTTCTACTCCAAATCCGAATGCAAATCCTGAATATTCGTCTGGATTTATTCCACAATTTCTTAATACATTTGGGTGTACCATTCCACATCCTAATAGTTCTATCCAACCTTCTCCTTTACATACTTTGCATCCTTTTCCTCCACATACAAAGCATGATACATCTGCTTCTGCTGATGGTTCTGTAAATGGGAAATGATGTGGCCTGAATCTTATTTTTGTGTTTTCTCCTAAACATTTTTTAGCAAACATTTCTAATGTTCCTTTTAAGTCTGTCATTGAAATATTTTTGTCTATTACAAGTCCTTCTATTTGATGGAATACTGGTGAGTGTGTTGCATCTACTTCATCTGAACGATATACTGTCCCTGGACATATTATTTTTATTGGTGGTTTTTGGCTTTCCATTACTCTTGCTTGTACTGGTGATGTTTGGCTTCTTAATATTATGTCATCTGTTATATAAAATGTGTCTTGTAAGTCTCTTGATGGGTGATCTACTGGTGCATTTAATTGGTCAAAGTTATAGAATGTTTTTTCTACCTCTGGCCCATCTGCTATTTGATATCCCATTCCTAAAAAGATTTCTTCTACTTCTTTTATTATTTGTGTTATTGGATGTATTGAACCTAATTCAGTTTTTTTGCTTGGCTCTGTTACATCTATGTTTTCTGTTTCTAACCTTTTTTGTAATTCTTTTGATTTTAGTTCTTTTTCTTTTTTGTCAAATTCTTCTTCTAATATGTCTCTTACTTCATTTACCATTTTTCCCATTATTGGCCTTTCTTCTGGTGTTAGTTTTCCCATTTCTCTTAATACTAAAGTTAATTCTCCTTTTTTTCCTAGGTATTTTACTTTTGCTTCTGCTAATTCTTTTTGTGTTTCTGCTTTTTCAATTTCTTTAATTGATTTTGTTTTGATTTGCTCAATTTTTTCTTTCATTAAACTTCAACCCTTTCTTTTTATTTTTTATATGTAGTAATACCAAAAGTTTTACTTTGATATAGTGCTTAATAATTAAGTGTAGCTGTCGACATATTTTTTCAATTCAAAAACCCTATGTAAACTTTGTATATACTTTTTTAGTATATCCTGTTTACATAGGGCGATTTTTTCGCGGTACCACCTATTTTTATTAGCATTTTTTATATCTTTTATTTTTGTTTGCTAACCTCTTTACAGCTTTAACGGACTTATCCGCTTTTTCCTATTTTCTTCTTTCGATTTCAGAAAAAGACATAAAAAGTGAATTTTCGATTTATGATATCTAATAGCTTCCAGCCTTGGCTATTTTCTCTGTTTGATATTTTTTCATAAATGTACTTTGCTTTTTAATTTGTTTGCTTTAGTTTATCATATTTTTTTTATTTTTACAATAGATTTTCTAAAAAATATATCAATTGTTTAATTTACATAAAGTGTAGTACGAAAACCAACGTTTTCGAAGCTGTAAGTCGTAATGTCGCTAACACGTTCAGATGTAGGATCGCTCGATCCAGCATTGTTGCTACTACCTCCCCTATCAGCACAATGATATCCACTGTGTGAAGTAGCATGTTCCAAAGTCCATTCCCATTCATTTCCTGCAAAATCGTATATATTCATCTTTTTTGTATAATCTGATATTCCTGTACTTAGTAAAGTTTTATAATCATTTCCCGAATCTTGCTTTGTATATGAACCTGAAATTTTGGTCCATGCTCCTAATGTTGTTCCATCATATATAGCATATTTCCCTGTTGTTATATTTTCAATTCTTGCATTATTATAATTTCCCCAACTTGTACTATTTGAATTTATATCTGCTGTTGCCATTCCGCCTTTTACTTCTAAGAATTTGCAAACTAAATCCCATTGGATTCCAAACATTAAACTACTTGTATAATTACTATCTGGCGTCATTTCTTTTGCTAATGCTTGGGCTTCGCCACAGTATACCCAGTTATATGGTATTGCGTCTTTTTGACTTATTGCTTTCGGTGATGTTCCTATTACAATATCTGTATGTTCTGTTCTTGCTTTTGATATATCTTCTATACTTCCTTCTATTCCTGCTTCATATCTTCCAATCCAAAATCCACCATAGCTATATATACTTTTTAACATTTTTTGATATATTGCTGTATATTCTTCTGATGTTAATCCACATCCTTCGTACCATTCATCTGTCCAGTACCTCCCTTGTCCTAATTTTCCTTCTCTGTATGTTGCTGCATATTCTATTAGTTTATTTTTTATATCTGTATAGTTTTGTTCTGTTAATTCTTTTGTTGTATCTATTGTTAAATCTACAAATACTGTTGCTTTTGGTACTTCTATCCATACCCATTCATTATTGTTTTTATCTTTTATTACTATTCCATTGTTTGTATCATCTTCTAATATTATTGAATTTTCTGGTACTGCTTCTTCTGGATTTGTATCTGCAGTATTTATATTTTTAAAATTATAAATACCTAATATATTTTCCATATTTGATAAAGTTTTTTCTTCTTCTTTTTGAGCTTGCTTAGTTTTTTCTTTTGCCTCTTTTGACATTGTTAGTATTCCATTATCTCCACTTAGTGCTGCTATTGTTATTCCTGCAAGGATTAAAAGTACAATGACTGTAATAACTAATGCTATTAATGTAATTCCCTTCTCATTTTTTCCTTTTCTCATCTAAAAATCCTCCTTTGTTCTTTATTTATTATTTTTTATTAAGTTTCAAGCTTAACAAAAATGTAAAAAATCAGATTCACTTACAGTATTAACTGTTTAGCAATATTTTATACATCTTTTTTTAAAATTTTGCCAACTTTTGCTATTGCATTTTTTGTTGGTATATGCTATAAATTTAAGTACATATTTTAATTCAAGCTTGAAAATTAATATTACTTTTTGAAAAATTCTTATTATCAATACACTGAAATTCAATTAATCTTCTAAAAACTTTCAAAAAGTTTCTTCAGAGAGTCTAAACTTAACTGTGTAAATTCTAAAAGTGCACTTTTTTAGCTTGTTTAAAAATAATTAAGAAGTAATAATTACATTTCATAAAGAACACAAGTATAAAAAATTTTGAATATATAAAAAATAGTTGTATATATTAACATTGCTTTCGTTGTTGTTAATCTGATTTTGTATACTTAAAAATCATAACCACGTGTAAAACACGTGGTTTGTTCTTAGCCCAGAAGGCTTTTCTTCTGGCTTTTCTGGGCTTAATCCCTACTGAACAGTTTGCCAACCGCATTTTTTTCTCAGGCTACCACTTAAGTGGTCCTAACCCTTTTTTTATTTTTCTTTCTTTATCTTTTTCTTCTTTTTCAAATTGGTCTACATATTCTTTTATACTTATTTGATCTGTTGCTATATCTTCTTGTAGTTGTTTTTTTATGTATTCTTCTATTACTTTTTTATTTTTGCCTACTGTATCTACATAATAGCCTTGACACCAAAAGTGCCTATTTCCATATTTATACTTTAAATTTGCATGTCTGTCAAATATCATCAAACTACTTTTTCCTTTTAACTATCCCATTATACTTGCAACACTATACTTTGGCGGAATACTAACAAGCATATGTATATGGTCTGGACATAATTCTGCCTCTATTATTTCTATTCCTTTTTGCTCGCATAATCGTCTTAATATTACTCCTATATCTTTTCTTATCTGTCCGTATATTTGCATTCTTCTGTACTTTGGTGCAAATACCAAATGATATTTGCAATTCCATGTGCTGTGTGCTAAACTATTATTGTCTTTCATGACAAGATCCTCCTTTTTTTATTTTATTTGCGGTTGGCTACCACATCTATTATATCAAAAAGGAGGCTTTTTTCTACTCATAGCTAGAAGCTTTTAGAACCCCGTGTATAACACGGGGTTTTCATAAGCCCAATAAAAAACGTAAAAATTTTATTTTTTACGTTTTTTATTTAACTAGAATTGTGTCCTGATATAAGTACCTTTCTGCTTACGTTTAATAGACAACTCTACTATTCAAACTGCCTCATTAAATTTTTCACCTGCCTCTAGCGTATTTCATTCGCTAGAGGGACTTGTATTCAATTTACCGGTTATAAAATGACTCTCTCGCCTATTTTATAATCACGGCTTTAGCTCTCAGCATTACTTATAAAGTGCACACCTAAAACCGATATCATCGAGGCTGCCAGTCGTCGTGCTATTGCTATTGCTATTGCGGCTAGAGGCTGGATAGTCAGAACCTGTATAGTAGTAAAGGCCTCCCCTGCTGACGCAAGGATATTCGATGCCGAAAGTATTTTCCAATGTCCATTCCCTTTCATTTCCTGCAAAATCATATATATTCATCTTTTTTGTATAATCTGTTACTCCCGTGCTTAATAGTGTATAATTATCTGGACTTGTATTTGGCTTTGTATATGTTTCTACTATTTTATTCCATATTCCTAAATTCCCTGTATTTGTATCTAATATAGCATATTTTCCAGATTTTACATTTTCTATTTTTGCATTTTCATAGTTTCCCCAACTTGTGCTATTCGAATTTATATCTGCTACTGATAATCCACCTTTTATCTCTAAATATTTACACACCAAATCCCATTGGATTCCAAACATTAAACTACTTGTATAATTACTATTTGGTGTCATTTCTTTTGCTAAAGCTTGAGCTTCACTACAGCATACATAGTTATATGGTATTGCATCTTTTTGACTTATGGCTTTGGGTGATGTTCCTATTGTTATTCTGTCTGATGACCTTGTCCTTGCTTTATTCAAATCATTTATACTTCCTTCTATTCCTGCTTCATATCTTCCTATCCAGAATCCTCCATAAGTATATACACTTTTTAACATTTTTTGGTATACTGCTTTATATTCATCATATGTTAATCCACATCCATTTGTTAAAGCTTTTTGTACTTCTGTTAAATTAGATGTACTTCCTGTTAATAATGTATATCCTTCTTCTGCATACCATTCATCTGCCCAATTACAACTTTGTGTTGCTGCTCCTTTTCTATATACTCCTGCATATGCTATTAATTTATTTTTTATATCTGTATAATTTTGTTCTGTTAATGTTCCTGTTGTATCTATTGTTAAGCCTGTAAATACTGTTGTTTTTGGTACTTCTATCCATACCCATTCATTATTATTTTTATCTTTTATTACTATTCCTTTACTTGCATCTGCTTCTACTACTGTTGAATTCTCAGGCACTACTCCTGCTGGATTTGAATCTGCTGCATTTACATTTGTAAAATTTGTTCCTGTTCCTCCTCCAGAGCCTCCTTGGCCTCCGTTTCCAGAACCACCTGTTGCTCCATTTGCATATTGGTCTATTGTACTTTCATATCCTGCTAATTTTTCTGTTTCTTCATCATTTTTTTGATTTGTTTGTTCTTTTGCTTCTGTTGCTCTTTTTAATATTCCGTTATCTCCACTTAGTGCTGCTATTGTTACTCCAGCAAGTATTAAAAGTACAATGATTGTAATTACTAATGCTATTAGAGTTATACCTTTATTGCTTTTTGTTTTCATTTTTATTCTGTCTTGTATCTTCATCTGTTATCCTCCCTTTCTTTTTTAGATAAAGTTTTCCTTTTTGTTTTTGCCTTTATCTTTTATTTCTTTGGTTATTATTTACACATATTTTTTTATTATACTTTTTTACTGTATTTTTGCATATTACTCTTTTTTTCTTTTTGTTTCTTAGGCTATTTATAGCATAAACTTTTTTCCTATAAAGTTATAAAACTCTAAAATTTATATTTGCTTTTCAATGTTCATGCTATCTAGCCTTTTCCTTTGTTGCTTTTCTTTTTCAATATGTGTTTTGTATCTCTAGTGGATACAATATGTATTTATTTTACCTATTACTTTTGTTTTTGTCAATCTTTTTTATGTTTTTTTCTTATATCCGGACACTTTTTCAAAAATGAAAACTTAGACATATTACTTGCTTAAGTTTTTATTTTTCTTATTTTTTATTCTCATCATTTTCATACATGTATTGAAAAAAAGCATTCCTTATTATATAATTTAGTTGTAAAAAAAATATATACAAAGTAGGAATGCTT
>CAKPOI010000014.1 GCA_934169775.1 uncultured Clostridia bacterium | reverse complement strand
ATACAAATCAAATATTTTTTATTGTTTGGGACATTTTCATATCCTACTACTTAAGACATTATCATAAATGAATGAGAGATATAGGTAAAAAAATCGCTATTTGGCTATTGACAAAGTAGTGATTTTTTTGATATAATATATAAGAATTTTCACGAAATTTATTAAAATCAAACGAAGAAGTTAAAATCAACAAATTTTAATCAAAGATTTCAATTTTAAGAAAAGAGGAATTAAATATAGAAAACCGTAGGGAAATCTAGGATGAAGAGCAGACATTTTAGGTAACTTAAAGGAGCTATATTCTAAGAAGGACTTTTCCTAAAATCAAATAAATTATTTCTGCCAAAATAAAAATAAGGAGTGATTTTTTTGAAAATACGCGATATCCAATACGAAAAAGCCTCAAGAAAAGATTTTGCAAAAGTTGGAGATTTTATTGAAATGCCAAACCTAATCAAAGTACAAAAAGACTCATATGACTGGTTTATAGAAGAAGGATTAGGAGAAGTATTAAAAGACATTTCACCAATCGAAGACTATTCAGGTAATCTAGTTCTTGAGTTTTTTGATTATTACATGGAAGAAAAAACAAAATACACACTAGAAGAAGCAAAAGAAAGAGATGCTACATATTCTACAAGATTACATGTAAAAGTAAGATTAATCAACCGTGAAACAGGAGAAATAAAAGAGCAAGAAATCTATTTAGGAGATTTCCCATTAATGACAGACAGTGGAACATTTGTAATCAATGGAGCAGAAAGAGTTGTAGTAAGCCAGTTGGTACGTTCACCAGGATGTTACTATGACGAAATATTTGATACAAAAACAGGAAAGAAAACATATACATCAACTGTAATGCCATTAAGAGGAGCATGGCTAGAATATGAAACAGACGGGAATGATATATTCTGGGTACGTGTAGACAGAACAAGAAAAGTTCCAATCACAACATTATTAAGAGCAATAGGAATAGTTACAGATGACCAAATAAGAGAATTATTTGGAGAAGAAGATTTAATAACAACAACTATATCAAAAGATCCAATAAAAGACCAAGATGAAGCATTAATAGAAATTTACAAAAAATTAAGACCAGGAGAATTACCAACAGTAGAAGCAGCAAGAAGTTTATTTAATGGATTATTTTATGATAATAGAAGATATGACCTAGCAAAAGTTGGTAGATATAAATTTAACCAAAAATTAGGACTAGCAGGAAGAATTAAAGGAAAAGTAGCTGCAAATGATATTATGGATAGTGAAACAGGAGAAGTTTTTGTACAAGCGGGAGAAATCATAACAGAAGAAGTTGCAGAAGATATCCAAAATTCAGGAATCAATATTGTAGACATTTTAGTAGGAGAAAGAAAAATCAGAGTTATTGGTAATGGTACAGTAAATGCACACAAAGTATTACCAAATGTTGATTTAAGCAGCTTACATTTAAAAGAAAATGTAAATTATGCAGTATTAAAAAATATAGTAGATAATACACCAGAAGAAAATTTAGTAAAAATGTTAAAAGAAAGAATGGAAGAATTAGTACCAAAACATATCACAACAGAAGACATGATAGCATCAATTAACTTTTTATTAAATTTATCACATGGATTAGGTAAAAAAGATGATATAGATCACTTAGCAAACCGTAGAATTCGTTGTGTAGGAGAACTTTTACAAAATCAATTTAGAATTGGTTTAGCAAGACTTGAAAGAGTTGTTCGTGAAAGAATGACAATTCAAGACTTAGATGTTGTAACACCACAAACATTAATTAATACAAAACCTATAACATCTGCTATTCGTGAATTCTTTGGAAGTTCACAATTATCACAATTTATGGATCAAACAAACCCACTTTCTGAATTAACACATAAAAGAAGAATTTCTGCATTAGGACCTGGTGGTTTAACAAGAGAAAGAGCTGGATTCGAGGTTCGTGACGTTCACTATACACATTATGGTAGATTATGCCCAATTGAATCACCAGAAGGACCAAACATTGGACTTATATCAGCACTTTCATCATTTGCAAGTATAAATGAATATGGATTTATAGAAACACCATATAGAAAAATAGATCCAGAAACACATAGAGCTACAGATATTGTAGAATATATGAGTGCAGATGTTGAAGACAATTATATAATTGCCCAAGCATCAGAACCAATGGATGAAAATGGGAAATTTATAAATGACAGAATCAGAGTTCGTTATAGAAATGACATTATAGAAGTTGATAAAAATCAAGTTCAATATGTTGACGTTTCTCCAAAACAATTAGTTTCAATTGCTGCAGCAATGATTCCATTCTTGGAACATGATGATGCAAAAAGATCTTTGATGGGTGCAAACATGCAACGTCAAGCTGTACCACTTATGATTACAGAAAGACCAATTGTTGGAACAGGAATTGAATATAGAGCAGCAAAAGATTCAGGAATCTTAATTTTAGCAGAAGATGATGGTGTTGTTCAAAAAGTAACAGGTGATGCCATCACTATGAAATATAATAATGGAAAAACAGTTATCCATAAATTACGTAAATTCAAGAGAACAAATGGTGGAACATGTATAAATCAAAGACCAATTGTAAAAAATGGAGAGATAGTTAAAAAAGGTGATGCAATAGCTGATGGACCATCAACAAAAGATGGAGAAATGTCACTTGGTAAAAACTGTGTAGTTGCATTCTCAACATGGGAAGGTTACAACTACGAAGATGCTATTTTATTAAATGAAAGATTAGTAAAAGAAGATGTATTTACATCTATACATATAGAAGAATATGACTGCGAATGTCGTGATACAAAATTAGGACCAGAAGAAATAACAAGAGATATACCAAATGTTGGTGATGATGTATTAAAAGACTTAGATGAAAATGGTATTATTAGAATTGGTGCAGAAGTTAGACCAGGAGATATATTAGTTGGTAAAGTTACTCCAAAAGGAGAAACAGAACTAACAGCAGAAGAAAGATTATTGCGTGCTATCTTTGGAGAAAAAGCAAGAGAAGTAAGAGATACATCATTAAAAGTACCACATGGCGAAGCAGGAACAATTGTTGATGTAAAAATATTTACAAGAGACAATTCAGATGAATTAGGACCTGGTGTAAATCAAATAATTCGTTGTTATATTGCTACAAAGAGAAAAATCTCTGTAGGTGATAAAATGGCTGGACGTCATGGTAACAAAGGTGTTATTTCAAGAGTTTTACCAGAAGAAGATATGCCATTCTTACCAGATGGTACACCAATAGATATTTTATTAAACCCATTAGGTGTTCCTTCTCGTATGAACTTAGGACAAATTTTGGAAGTTCACTTAGGTGGAGCAGCAAAAGCATTAGGTTGGCATGTTTCAACACCAGTTTTTGATGGTGCTACACAACAAGATGTTGAAGAATTATTAGAAAAAGCCGGAATGAGTAAAGATGGAAAATCTATTTTATATGATGGTAGAACAGGTGATCCTTTTGCAAAACCATGTACAGTTGGTGTTATGTATATGTTAAAATTACACCATTTAGTAGATGATAAAATACATGCTCGTTCAACAGGACCATACTCATTAGTTACTCAACAACCACTTGGTGGTAAAGCACAATTTGGTGGACAACGTTTTGGAGAGATGGAAGTTTGGGCATTAGAGGCTTATGGTGCAGCTTATACATTACAAGAAATGCTTACAGTAAAATCAGATGACGTTGTTGGACGTGTTAAAACTTATGAAGCTATTGTTAAAGGTGAAAATATACCAGAACCAGGTGTTCCAGAGAGTTTTAAAGTATTAATTAAGGAATTACAATCTTTAGGATTAGACGTACGTTTATATTCAGAAGATAATAAAGAACTTGAATTAAAAGAAAGTATAGATGATGGAATAGATTATAGCCCAGATAATGATAAAAAAATCATGAATGAAGATGAAGTTATTGCAGCAGATGATTTAGAAGATGGATATATGGATGAATCTCTAGAAAATGATGATATTGAGCTAGAAGATGAAGAAAGTGATGAACTTTTTGGAGACCTTGGAGATGAAGGAGAAGAAGACATTTTTGATAGTGATTTAGCTGATGATAATCTAGATGACGAAGATGATATTATATAACTAAATAAATTTTGGAAAGGATACAGGCGACAGGAAGGAATTGTTCGAGCGGTGGTTAGCTTTGTATTCCTGTTCCGAAATTACCCAAATATAAGATATTTGAAGGGAGAAAAGTTGTGGACGAATTAGATATTTTTAATAAATTAAAAATAGGTATTGCATCAGATGAAAAAATAAGAGAATGGTCAAAAGGAGAAGTTAAAAAACCTGAGACTATAAATTATAGAACATTAAAACCAGAAAAAGATGGTTTGTTTTGTGAAAGAATATTTGGACCAACAAAAGACTGGGAATGTCATTGTGGTAAATATAAAAGAGTACGTTATAAAGGAATTGTCTGTGACCGTTGTGGTGTAGAGGTAACTAAAGCTAAAGTTAGACGTGAAAGAATGGGACATATTGAGCTTGCAGCACCTGTTGCACATATATGGTATTTTAAAGGTATTCCAAGTAGAATTGCTTTAATGTTAGATGTTTCTCCAAGAAACCTAGAAAAAGTTGTTTATTTTGCATCATATATTGTTGTTGATAAAGGAACATCAGGATTGGAAAAATGTCAAGTACTTACAGAAAAAGAATATCATGAAGCAGAAGAAAAATATGGAAAAGGTTCATTTAAAGCTCAAATGGGTGCAGAAGCACTTAAAAAATTATTAGAAGAAATTGATTTGGATAAATTATCAGCTTCTATAAAAAAGGATATTGAAACAGCAAGTGAACAAAAAAGAAGTAAATATATAAAAAGATTAGATACTGTAGAATCATTTAGAATTTCTGGAAATAGACCAGAATGGATGATAATGGGAGTTGTTCCTGTTATACCACCAGAATTAAGACCTATGGTACAATTAGATGGTGGACGTTTTGCAACATCTGACTTAAATGATTTATATCGTAGAGTTATAAATAGAAATAACAGATTGAAACGTTTATTAGAATTAGGAGCTCCAGAAATCATTGTACGTAATGAAAAACGTATGTTACAAGAATCTGTTGATGCTTTAATTGATAATGGTAGACGTGGAAGACCTGTTACAGGTGCAGGAAATAGGCCTTTAAAATCTTTATCAGATATGTTAAAAGGTAAACAAGGACGTTTCCGTCAAAACTTATTAGGAAAACGTGTTGACTATTCTGGACGTTCTGTTATAGTTGTAGGACCAGAACTAAAAATATATCAATGTGGATTACCTAAAGAAATGGCAGTAGAATTATTTAAACCTTTTGTTATGAAAGAATTAGTAGGAAGAGGTTTAGCTCAAAATATTAAAAATGCAAAAAGAATGGTAGAAAGATTAAATCCAGAAGTTTGGGGAATATTAGAAGATGTTATAAAAGATCATCCTGTAATGTTAAACCGTGCTCCAACACTACATAGACTTGGTATTCAAGCATTTGAACCAGTATTAGTAGAGGGTAGAGCAATTAAACTTCACCCACTTGTTTGTGAAGCATTTAATGCTGACTTTGATGGTGACCAAATGGCTATCCATTTACCATTATCACTAGAAGCACAATCAGAAGCAAGATATTTAATGTTATCTACAAACAACTTGTTAAAACCACAAGATGGTAAACCAGTCGCAGTTCCTAGACTAGACATGATTTTAGGAAGTTATTATTTAACAATGACTTTAGATGGAGAAAAAGGAGAAGGTACATATTTCCGTGATCCAGATGAAGCAATAATGGCTTTTGAAAATCATGATGTAGATATTCATGCTAAGATTTTTGTTAGAATTACTAAAGAAATCAATGGCGAAATGAAATCCAAGAAAATTGAAACAAGTGTTGGAAGAATTATCTTTAACCAAGGAATTCCACAAGATCTAGGATTTATAAATAGAGAAGAAGATCCATTCCAATATGAAATAGATTTCCCAGTTATGAAAAAATCAATGGGAACAATTATAGAAAGAGTTATTAGATTACATGGTTTAACAGAATCAGCTGAAGTTATAGATTATATCAAAGCTTTAGGATTTAAATACTCTACATTAGCAGGTATTACATTCTCTATGAGTGATGTAAAAGTGCCACCAGCTAAAAAAGATATATTAAAAGAAGCAGACGAAAAGGTTGAAACAATTAGAAAACAATATACACGTGGTTTGATTACAAACGAAGAACGTTATAATGCTGTTATCAAAGTTTGGGATAAAGCTACTAATGATGTTAGTAAGGCAATGGAAGACAACTTTGATGACTTAAACCCAATCTATATGATGGTTAAATCTGGAGCCCGTGGTAATATGAACCAATTACGTCAAATTGCTGGTATGAGAGGTTTGATGGCTAGTACAACTGGTAAAGCGGTAGAAATTCCAATTAAATCATCTTTTGCAGATGGATTAGATGCTTTGGAATACTTTATTTCTGCACATGGTGCTAGAAAAGGACTTTCTGATACAGCTTTAAGAACAGCCGATTCAGGATATTTAACAAGAAGATTAGTTGATGTTTCTCAAGATATTATTGTTAGAGAAAGAGACTGTGGTACAAATGAAGGTATTATAGTTTATGATATTAAAGATGGAAATCAAATAATTGAAAAAATGCAAGAAAGATTAATTGGTAGATATGTAGTTAATGATGTTATTGATCCAAATACTAATGAATTAATTGTAGACAATGATACTATGATAACAGAAGCTATTGCAGATAAAATAGTAGCTGCTGGAATAGAAAAACTAGAAGTTCGTTCTGTTTTAGGATGTCATTCTAAACATGGTGTTTGTCAAAAATGTTATGGTATGGGATTAGCTAGAAGAGATTTAGTATCTATTGGTGAATCTGTAGGTATTATAGCAGCTCAATCTATAGGTGAGCCTGGTACACAGTTGACAATGAGAACTATCCACTCTGGTGGTGTTGCTGGTGTTGCTGATATTACACAGGGTCTTCCTAGGGTTGAAGAATTGTTTGAAGCTAGAAAACCAAAGGGATTAGCAATTATTTCTGAAATTGCAGGTGTTGTTAAAATTAAAGAAACTAAAAAGAAAAAAGAAGTTGTTGTTACTGGTAAAGATGATGCTAGAACATATACAATTCCATTTGGTTCAAAAATGAAAGTTCATGATGGTGATATGGTAGAAGTTGCTCAACCATTAATTGAAGGTTCTATCAACCCAGCTGAAATTCTTGCTATTAAAGGACCAGAAGGTGTTTATGAATACTTAATTTCTGAAGTTCAAAAAGTTTATAGAAACCAAGGTGTTGATATAAATGATAAACATATTGAGGTTATTGGTAGACAAATGCTTAAAAAAGTTAGAATTGATGATAATGGTGATACAGATATGTTCCCAGGTTCATTAATTGATATGTACGAATTTGCTGATAAAAATGCTCAAGCAGTTGCAGAAGGAAAGAGACCAGCTACTGGTAAACGTGTTCTTTTGGGTATTACTAAAGCATCTCTTGCTACAGAAAGTTTCTTATCTGCTGCTTCTTTCCAAGAAACAACAAGAGTTTTAACAGAAGCTGCTGTTAAAGGTAAAGTTGATGATCTAGTTGGATTAAAAGAAAATGTTATTATTGGTAAATTGATTCCAGCTGGTACTGGTATGAAAAAATATCAAGATATTAAGATTAATACAGAAGTTGAACCAGAAACAGAAGCTGCACAATAATTAATTATTTATATAAAAAAGAGCTTAATGAATTATACTTCAAAAGGTATGATTCAAAAAGTTCTTTTTATTTTGAAAAAATGTTGTCATTTTTTGTCGAAATGTGATATAATACAAAAAAATGTAGAGGAGGTTTTACTTGTGCTTCAGGTAAAAAAAATTAGTGCTAGATATTTTCCATCTGACACACGGGAAAAGCAAGGAACTCGTAGTGATATCACTCCACTTTTAAATGAAGGATACTCTATAAGTTACCAGAATAATGGCTATTGGGTACTTACCAAAAAGGCAAAAATCATGGTAACTTTAGATTGCGAGGAAAATGGAGTGTATACTTTTAATATGACAAATGATATTCTGTCATATTATGGTAGAACAAAAATTTCTGAGAAGCTGTCAAAAGATTTTGAACGGGAGTTTAGAAACGAACATATTAAAATCTTTACAGATGGCCAGACATTTTATTTTGGAAAATGAAAAAAAGAAGAGAAAGATTTTTATAATCTTTCTCTTCTTCTAACAATAAAATTTAATTTCATCTATTTCATAAAATTTTTTCCAATAGGATACAATAAAAAAATAATTTGATGTAATAGCATCTAGTAGAATAGATAAATCATTGTTTGGAATTTTGCTGTTATTGTTTGCTGGTATGCAACCACCACTTTTGGTAAGCCAAATTTTTGTTGAATTTGGTGTTGGTTTTCCCTTTGAAATATGTACATGTATAGGCTCATTATTTTCATTAGACCAAAAATATATTTTGTATCCGCAAATTTCAAATATACTAGGCAATTTTTATACCCCCTTCTCGAGACCATTTGTAAAAGTAAGGAGCACCCTGTTCTACTATTTTTTTGAATAAAAGAATTTCATCATCTGAATAATTTCCTTCTTTATAAACTACTTTATAAGTAGGAAGTTCAAATCTAATGCTATCAAAACCATTTTCTGTAGGTCTTTCAAAGTGAATATATATATATTCCTCATTTTTATCATTTATTTTTATATCTGAAAATGATACTTCGGTTTCATCTTCGTATTTGCAAAATGGATATAACATATTTATCACTCTCCTTTTTATACTTTTTAGTATATCATATTTTATTTTTTTTTACTATAGTATCATTTAATAAAAGTTAAAATTTATTGATTTTTTTTTTATTTTATAGTAAAATAGAGTGGGTGATAAGCATATGAAAAAAAGAGAAAAAATGTTAGAAAATAAGATAAAAAGTGAAAAAGGAGCAATAACAGCATTGGTATTAGCAAGTTTGCTTATAATGGCAATGGTTTTTATTAATTTATATATGATGCAATCTAACAAAATAAGTTCACAAAACAAAGAAATAAAAGCTATTCAAGATGCTTACAATGTAAGTGATGAAAGAATGAAAAGTGAATATGAAAATGCTAAGAAATAGTAAATAATTTAAAGGAGAGTTGTAATGCAAAATAAAAATAAAAAAGTTTTTGATAAATTGGTATCAAGAACAAAAATATATTTAGTGATAATATTAATATTGCTAATAGCAATAAGTGTACAAAATAGTAGAATGATAATACCATCTATTGTAGTGTATGTATTAGTGCTATGGTATGCATATTTTGCAAACAACAAAAGAAAAAATGAAATATCAGAAAAATTGCAAGACTTAATGTTAAGTGTAGACACAGCAGCAAAAAGCACATTAATAAATTCACCATTTCCATTAATAGTATTAGAAACAGATGGAAATATAATATGGAGAAGTTCGAAATTTGTATCAGAATTCGAAAAAATAAATATGAATCCATATTTAGATGATTTAATAATAGAGATAAAAAAAGATATTAAAGACAAAAAAGAAGAACAGCAACAAGGGGTAAAACATGCGAAAACGAGTCAATTAGTTGAAAGACAAGTAGTCATAGAAGAAAAAACATATAGAATATCAGGTAAATATGTAAAATCTCGTAATGACCAAAAAAAGACACAAAATGAGTATATGTTAATGCTTTATTTTATAGATATAACAGAGAATTTAGCATTAATGCAAAAATATCAAGATACACGTTCATGTGTAGAAATAATTATGATAGATAATTATGAAGAAAATATGCAATTACTAGATAGTGAAGAAAAACCACAAATAATAGCTGAAATAGACAAAGCAGTTTATGAATGGGTAAATGAATCAAATGGAGTTCTTATAAAATCAGATAGAGATAGATATATATGTGTTTTTGAACAACGTTATCTAAAAAATATGAAAGAAGATAAATTTAGTATTTTGGATAAAATAAAAGAAGTAGATACCAGAGAAAAGGTTCAATTTACTTTAAGCATAGCTGTTTCTAATGAAGGTGACACAAATAAGGATAAATATAAATCTGCACAAGTTGCTATGGATTTAGTACTTGGTAGAGGTGGAGACCAAGCCGTAATTAGAGAAAATGATATTTATCGTTTCTTTGGTGGAAGAGCCCAAGAAGTTGAAAAACGTACTAAAGTAAAGGCAAGAGTTGTTGCACATGCTTTAGAAAATTTAATAAAAGAATCTGACAAAGTTATGATAATGGGTCATACAAATCCTGATATTGATGCGATGGGTTCAAGTATGGGAATTTATCGTTTGGTAAAAAGTATGAACAAAAATGCTTATATTATAAATAGTAGTGTTGGAACAGCTTTAGATAATTTTAAAGAAGAATTGTCAAAAGATCCAGAATATGAAGATGCTCTAATTAGTAAAGAAGTGGCAGTTGAAAATGTTGAAGAAAATACTTTACTAGTAATAGTTGATACTCATAAGAAAAATTATGTGGAATCTCCAGAATTACTGGAAAAAACTAAAAAAATTGTTATAATAGATCATCATAGAAGAAGTGCTGATTATATAGAAAATGCAACTTTGACTTTTCAAGAAGTTTATGCTTCTTCTGCAGCAGAGTTGGTTACAGAACTTTTACAATATACAGACACAAAAGTTGTTTTGAAAACTATTGAGGCAGAAAGCTTGTATGCTGGAATTATGATGGATACTAAAAACTTTACTTTTAAAACTGGTGTTAGAACTTTTGAGGCTGCTGCATATTTACGTAAATGTGGCGTTGATATTATTCGTGTTAAGAAGTGGTTCCAAAGTGATTTAATGAGTTTTAATAAGATTGCTGCTATTGTTAAGTCAGCAGAAATTGTTAATGATTCTGTTGCTATTGCTATTAATCCTAAAAAAGAGAAAGATACTAGTATTGTTTGTGCTAAGGCTGCTGATGAGTTACTTACTATTAGTGATATTACTGCTTCTTTTGTTCTTGGCGATATGGGTGATAAGGTTTGTATTAGTGGTCGCTCTATTGGCGATGTTAATGTTCAGGTTATTCTTGAAAAACTTGGCGGTGGTGGTCATATTACTTTGGCTGGGGCTCAGGTTGAAGGAAAAACGATTGAGGAAGTTAAGCAGGAGTTGATTAGTTGTATTTCTGATTATTTTGCTAGTTAAATTCGAAAATAATTACAATTTTGGCGGCGTCAAACTGCATTTAAAATTTAATCAACGTACACTCGTACGACTCATAAATTTTAAATTTGTTTTCCTTGCCAAAATTTAATTCTTTTCGAATTAGGAAGGATATGAAAATAATTAAATTTTTTAGAGAGGATGAGAGGTATATGAAAGTTATTTTAAAAGATAATATAAAAGGTGTTGGAAAAAAAGATGAAATTATTAATGCTTCTGATGGTTATGCTCGTAATTTCTTGTTTCCAAAAAATTTGGCTGTTGAGGCTAATGCAGAAAATATGTCTAAATTAAAGGCTAAACAAAATTCTACTGCTTTTAAAAAAGGTCAAGAAAAAGAAGAGGCACAAAAAGTTGCAGAGAAAATGAAAAAAATAATGCTTACTGTTCGTGTTCGTGCAGGTAAAAATGGTAAAATTTTTGGTGGGGTTTCTTCTAAAGAAATTGCTGAGGAATTGCAAAAAGTGCATAATATAATGGTTGATAAAAAGAAAATCGATTTGAAAGAACCTATTAAAGAGTTGGGTACTACTAATGTTGAGATTAAACTTTTTGAAGGTGTTATAGGAACTATTAAAGTTAATGTAGTTTCAGAAGGATAGGTTGAAAAATAATTACAAGTTTGGCTGCGTTAAATTTAATATTCTAGAAAATTCAAGAATTTCCTAGAATATTAAAAAATAACACGAGGCACAGAAATTTGCAAAGCAAATTTCGTGCACGAACAAAGACGCGGACTTTAAATGCTCTAAAATGTTAATGTTATTGAATCTCCGCTTTTGTTCTTAAAAACGCGGTTACATATATAAAGTATGTGCTAATGTCTTTTAAATAAAATTTGCTAGAAGGGAATGAAGTAATAATGGAAGTAGGAAAAGTGCCACCACATGATTTGGATGCAGAGCAAGCTGTAATAGGTAGTATGCTTACAGATACAGATGCAGTAGCAAGTAGTATAGAGGTTTTAAAACCAGAGGATTTTTACAGAGCTGATAATAGAATTATATATGAGGCAATGTTTAATCTTTATAATAGATCTGAACCAATAGATATTATAACAGTAAAAGCTGAGCTAGAATCAATGGGAAGATTTGAACAAGTTGGTGGTTTAGAATATTTAGCAGGATTACCTGATAAAGTTCCTACCACAGCTAATGTTCAAAAATATATAAATATAGTTGAAGAAAAATCTAAGTTGAGAGATTTAATAAAAACTGCAAATGATATTATTGAGTTAGGTTATGATCCAACAGAAGATGTTGATGATATCATGGAAAATGTTGAGAAGAAGGTTTTTAATTTAACTCAGGGAAAAAATCAAAAAGGTTATTCTGCAATTAAAGATGTGTTAGTAGATAGTTTTACACAGTTAGAAGAATTGTATAATCGAAAACAACATATTACAGGTGTACCAAGTGGTTTTGCAGATCTAGATTATAGAACAGCAGGTTTTCATGGTTCAGAACTTATATTAGTTGCAGCAAGACCAGCTATGGGAAAATCTGCATTTGCTTTAAATATTGCTACAAATGCAGCTGTTAGAGCAGATGTACCTGTTGCTATTTTTAACTTGGAGATGTCAAAAGAACAACTTGTTAATAGAATTTTGTGTAGTGAAGCTATGGTAGATAGTAATAAAGTTAGAACAGGTAAATTGGAAGAAGAAGATTGGTCAAAATTAGCAGAGGCAATTGGTCCTCTTTCAGCTTCTAATATTTATATAGATGATACACCAGGTATTTCAATTACAGAAATAAGGGCTAAGTGTAGAAAACTTCAAGTTGAAAAACATATTGGAATGATTATAATAGATTATTTGCAATTAATACAAGGAACTAACAAAAGAGGTGGAAGCCGTGAACAAGAAATTTCTGAAATAAGCCGTTCTTTAAAAATTATGGCAAAAGAATTGAATGTTCCTGTAATTGCTTTGTCACAGTTATCAAGAGCTGTTGAGCAAAGACCAGATCATAAGCCTATGCTTTCAGATTTGCGTGAATCTGGAGCTATTGAGCAAGATGCTGATATTGTTATGTTTTTATATCGTGATGATTATTATAATCCAGATAGTGAAAAGAAAAATATTGCAGAAGTTATTATTGCAAAACATAGAGGTGGTTCAACTTGCAGTGTAGACTTAAGGTGGTTTGGTTCATATACTAAATTTACAAATTTGGGTAAAGGTTATGAGCAATAGATTTTTGGCTTAATTAGAAGGGAATGATTTTTTATGAAAGAAAAAGTCATAAACACAATTAAAAAAAATAATTTAATACAAAATGGAGATAAACTGGTTCTTGCTGTTTCAGGGGGGCCAGACTCTTTGGCTATGCTGAATATTTTATTAAATATAAAAAAAGATAAAAAATTTGAGTTTGATTTTGTTGTAGCACATGTTAATCATATGATTCGCAAAGAAGCTATAGATGATGAAAAATTTGTAAAAAATTTTTGTGAAGAAAATAATATTAAATTTTTTGTTAAAAGAGTTGATATTCCTAAGCTTGCTGAAGAGAGAAAAATGGGGACAGAAGAAGCGGGCAGATATGCACGTTATGAATTTTTTGATGAAGTTATGAAGGAAACAGGCTCAAATAAAATTTCAATTGCACATAACAAAAATGATAAAATAGAGACTATTTTAATGAATTTGTTAAGAGGTTCAGGAGTTTCTGGATTAAAAGGGATAGAATATATAAAAGATGAAAAATATATAAGACCTTTGCTTGATTGTACAAGATTAGAAATAGAAGAATATTGTGCAAATCAAAATTTAAGTCCTAGAATTGATAAATCAAATTTTGATAATACATATACTCGAAATAAAATTAGAAATGTGGTTATTCCGTATGTTCAGAAGGAATTCAATCCTAATATAATTGACACATTAAGTCGTTTATCAGATTTAGTAAAAGAAGAAGAAGTATATGTGCAAAAGCAAGTGGAAAAGGCATATAATGAGATGCTAATAGAAGAAAGTGAAAATATGCAAGAAAATGTGAAACATAAAGAGATTTCTCAAGATATTAAGGAATTAGTTAAAGATAAAAAATATATTGTGTTAAAATTAAATTTATTTAATATGCAAGAAAGAGTCATAAAATCAAGAGTTTTGTTATATACTATAACGAGACTATTAGGAAATGTACAAGGAATTGAAAAAATACATATAGATGATATTATAAAATTATGTGAGCGAAATGTAGGAAATAAATATTTGACACCAAATAAAAATTTAAAGATTTTTTTGAAAAATGGACAAATTTATTTTATAGACCAAAGATAACTATCCGTAGTAGTTCTTAGAGTGACTTGACTTTTGTCACAAAAAAGACACAAAAAAATACTTGAAAAAGCAAAATATATATGATATATAATCAAGTGTTTAAAGACAAGCCCAGGTGTTTGGGATTCAAAAGGAGGAAAAGATAGTGAAAAATAATATCAAGACATTAGCAATGTGGTTAATTATTGGAGTAATTTTTATTATTGTTTTATCATCAGTTATGGAAAATTCTAATAAAAAAATGAAATATTCTGATTTAATTACGAAAATAAATGAAGGAAAAGTTGAAGCAATTCAAATAGAAGCTGATGGAAAAACAGCAAATATTGAATTATCAGAAGATAAAAGTATAAAACAAGTAAATATTCCTAATATGGAAAGTTTTATGAACTATACAGAAGATTTTGTAAAAAATGGTTCATTTACATTGGAAGAAAAATCTGAATCTATTTTTGTTACAATTCTTGGATTATTAACACCATTTGGATTATTAATTATTTTCTTTATATTCTGGTTCTTAATGATGGGAGGACCAAACTCAAATCAAGCAGGAGGAAAAACATTAAGTTTTGGAAAAAGCAAAGCAAGAATGATGACACCAGCAGATAGAAATAAAGTTACATTTGATGATGTTGCAGGTGTTGATGAAGAAAAAGAAGAATTACAAGAAATTGTACAATTCTTAAAAAATCCAAAGAAATTTACAGATATGGGAGCAAGAATACCAAAAGGTGTTTTATTAGTAGGACAACCAGGTACAGGTAAAACTCTTTTAGCAAAAGCAGTTGCAGGAGAAGCAGGAGTACCATTTTTTATTATAAGTGGATCAGACTTTGTAGAAATGTTTGTAGGTGTTGGTGCTTCAAGAGTTAGAGATCTATTTGATGAAGCTAAAAGAAATGCACCATGTATAATATTTATAGATGAAATAGATGCGGTAGGACGTCAAAGAGGTGCAGGATTAGGTGGAGGACATGATGAAAGAGAGCAAACATTAAATCAATTATTAGTAGAAATGGATGGATTTTCTGAAAATGAAGGTGTTATTGTATTAGCAGCAACTAACCGCCCAGATGTTTTAGATAAAGCATTATTAAGAGCAGGAAGATTTGATAGACAAATAGTTGTAGGAGCGCCAGATGTAAAAGCAAGAGAACAAATATTAGAAGTACATTCAAGAAAGAAAAAATTAGCAGATGATGTTGACTTAAAAGTAATCGCTAAAAATACTTCTGGATTTGCTGGAGCAGATTTAGAGAATGTATTAAATGAAGCAGCATTATTAGCAGCAAGAAGAAATCTAACAGAAATTGGAATGAAAGAAATTGAAGATGCAATGGTTAAAGTTACTATGGGACCAGAAAAGAAAACAAGAGTAAGAAGTGAAAAAGAAAATCGTTTAGTTTCTTATCATGAGGCAGGTCATGCTGTAGTTAGCCATTATTTGGAAACACAAGATCCAGTGCATCAAATATCTATAGTACCTAGAGGGATGGCAGGTGGATACACAATGTATCGTCCTACAGAAGATAAAAACTTTATGTCAAAAACAGAAATGGAAGAAAATATTGTATCTTTACTTGGTGGTAGAGTTGCAGAAGCTCTTATATTAAATGATATTTCAACAGGTGCAAGTAATGATATAGAAAGAGCTACACAAATTGCAAGAAGTATGGTTACAAAATATGGTATGAGTGATAGAATTGGAACTTTAACATTAGGTTCTAGTCAAAATGAAGTATTTTTAGGTAGAGATTTTGCTCAATCTAAAGAATATTCTGAAGAAACAGCAGCTATTATTGATGAAGAAGTTAAGAAAATAGTTGATAAAGCATATAATGAAGCTAAACAAATTTTGACAGAACATATTGATAAATTACATGCTGTAGCTGGAATTCTTCTTGAAAAAGAAAAAATTGAATCAGATGAGTTTGAGCAAATATTTGCATAGAATGTAGGGGATATTTAATGAAAAATTATTATGAGATTTTGCAAGTAAATGAAAAAGCCTCACAGGAAATAATAGAAAAAGCATATAAAGTTCTTGCAAAAAAATATCATCCCGATTTGCAAAGTAATATAAAAATGAAAGAACTGTCAGAAGATAAATTAAAGCAAATTAATGAGGCTTATGACGTTCTTTCTGACTCTTTTTTAAGAGGACAGTATGATGCAGAACTTCATAGACAAAAAGAAGAAGAGTTAAAAGCAAAATATGGTGATGAAGATTATGGTACTGAAAAGAAAAGATTTTATGGAAAAACAAATGAAAATGGAAAAGCAAAATTTGAACAAAATTTAAAAAGAGAAGAATATTATGCCCAAAAAATTAATAATAGGCAAGAGCAACATGATAAAGAAGAAAAAAAGAAGCAAGCTCAGAAACTTGGCACTTTAGAAGGTGTTATTGATTTTGTTAAGGTGCTTTATAATGATAGGCCTAGACGAAAAGAGTTTGCAGATATTACAAAAAAAGATTTATTGGCAGTCGTTTTGGCTATTTTAATTGTTATTGTCATTGGCTTTATTTTGTGGTGTATTCCATTTACTAATGGCTGGATTAGGGAAATATTGTTCGAAAATCCAATAGTAAAAATGTTTTCAAAATAAATAGAATAGTTTTTATTCTGCTCTATTTTTAATTCTAGAAAATAACATATGTAAAATGTTATGTCAATAATAATTAGGAAATCTGTTGATTTTTCCTGCTGTAATTTTTTTGCAAATCTCCAAAAACCCTATTGACAAGCATGTATCTTTAATGTATAATGATTAATGTTAAGGGTTATCCCACATACAGATCCGAACGACCGGAAGGAGGGAAATATAAATGTCAGAGATTAGAGTAAATAATGGAAATATAGAAGAAGCCTTAAAAAAATTTAAAAGACAATGTGCTAGAAATGGAGTTTTACAAGAGGTTCGTAAAAGAGAACATTATGAAAAACCTAGTGTTAAGAGAAAAAAGAAATCAGAGGCTGCTAGAAAAAGAAAATTTTAATTGATAAAGAGGGGGAGGACTAGTTATATATAGTTTTTACATATATGGCTTAGTTCTCTTTTTAGTTTAAGAAATAATTACAAATTTGAATCGTGTTAAATTTCATTTGAAATTTTTTGTATATATTTGGAATTTTTGATAAAAATAATATAATAGATAAATCTTAAGAAAGGATTGGTGTGATAATGGATTATAAAGTAAAAGAAATTAAAGAAGGTATAAAATTACATTTAATAAATAATGATAAATTTAAAACAAATTTGATTTCTGTTTTTTTAACAACAGAATTAAATAGAGAAAATGTTACTAAAAATGCAATGATACCAGCAATTCTAAGGAGAGGCTCTGAAAGTATGCCTACTCAAGAGGCAATTAGTAGAGAGATGGAAGAAATGTATGGAGCATCATTTAACTGTGGTGTAGATAAAAGAGGAGATAATCAAGTTTTAAAATTTTATATGGAAACTATTAATGATAACTTTTTGCCAGATTCTTCAGAAAAAATGTTGGAAAAAAGTATAGATAAAATTCTAGAAATTATTTTTAAACCTTTAGTAAAAAATAATAGTTTTTGCAATGATTATGTTAAACAAGAAAAGGAAAATTTGAAACAAATTATCAATGGTAAAATCGATAATAAGGCAAGTTATGCAATGGAAAGATGTATTGAGGAAATGTACAAAAATCAACCTTTTGCTTTGTATAAATTTGGATATATTGATGATTTAAATAACTTAGATGGAACAAATTTATATGAATATTATAATCAACTAATACAGAGTTGTAAAATTGATATTTTTGTTTCTGGTATTATTGATGATGGCATTTCTGCAAAAATTGAAAATAATCCTGAAATTAAATCATTGAAACCGAGAAAGCCAGATTTTATTAAACCATCTTTAGAGGTTACAGCTAATAATAATGGTCAGGTTGTTAATGATAGTATGGATATTGCTCAAGGTAAATTGGTTCTTGGTTTAAATGTTAATTTGGATAGTGAAGATCAACAATATGATGCTATGATTTATAATTCTATTTTGGGTGGAACTGCTAGTTCTAAGCTGTTCCAAAATGTGCGTGAAAAGGCTAGTTTGGCTTATTCTGCAGGTTCTAATTATATGAAAGCAAAAAATGTTGTTTTTATTCGTTGTGGGATTGAGATTAATAATTATGATAAGGCTCTTGATATTGTTAAACAACAGTTGCAACAAATGCTTGATGGTGATTTTTCTGAACAAGATGTGGATATTGCTAAAAAGAGCTTGATTGATTCTATTCAAACTATTGATGATGAACAAGATACTGAAATTTTGTATTTCTTTGGACAGGAGTTTGCTTCTAAAATTTTGAGTATTTCTGATTATATTGATAGAATTAGTAGGGTTACTAGACATGAGGTTTTGAATGTAGCTAAGAGAATTGATATTGATACGGTATATTTTCTAAAAAATTAATTTTGAAATAATTACAATTTTGGCTGCGTTAAACTGCATTTAAAATTCAATCAACGTACAATCGTACGCCTCATGAATTTTAAATTTGTTTGCCTTGCCAAAATTTAATTCTTTCAAAATTATAAATATAAGGAATAATTACAATTTTGGCTGCGTTAAGTTGTGTTTAAAGAAAGGTGTGAATTTTATGCAAGTTATTGAAAATTTAAAGGTTAAAGAAAAGTTATATATAGAAAAGTTAGACAATGGTTTAACTGTTATGATAATTCCCAAAAAAGGAATAAAAAAGAAATATGTAATTTGGGGTACAAATTATGGTTCAAATGATAGTAAATTTATAGTACCTGGAGATACGAAAATTACAGAAGTTCCAGATGGTGTTGCACATTTTTTGGAACACAAAATGTTTGAACAAGAAAATGGAAAAAATAGTTTAGATGTTTTAACAGAATTAGGCGTTGAAGCAAATGCTTATACAACAAATGATCATACTGCATATTTATTTGGCTGTACAGATAATTTTTATGAGGCTTTAGATGAACTTATGGATTATGTACAACATCCATATTTTACTGATGAGAATGTGGAAAAGGAAAAAGGAATTATTGGCCAAGAAATTATGATGTATGACGATTATCCTGATTGGAAAGTTTATATGAATGCAGTTCAAGCTATGTATAGTGACTTTCCTATTAGAATTGATACAGCTGGTACAGTTGAAACTATAAGCCATATAGATAAAGATGTTTTGTATAAATGTTATAATACTTTTTATAATCCTTCTAATATGGCAATGGTTGTTTGTGGTGATTTTGAACCTGAAGATATGTTGAATGAAATTAAAAAGAGATTACTTGATGTTAAAGCTAATGGAGAGATTAAACGTATTTATCCAGAAGAACCTGAGAAAATAGTTAAAGATTATGTTGAACAAAATATGGAGGTTAGTAGACCTTTATATGCAATTGGTATTAAAGATAAACCTTTTGAAACTTCTAAGAATTTTAACAATGAGGAAATGGTAAAGAAACATATTGCTATAGAAATTTTATTAAATTTAATTTTTGGAGAAAGTTCTAATTTATATAAAAGTTTATATAATCAAGGAATTATACTATCTTCTCCTAGTATGGATTATGAATTTAGTAGAGGATATGCATTTGTGTTATTATCTGGTCAATCAAAAGATCCTAAAAAAGTTTATGAAGAATTCAAAAAAGAAGTAAAAAATATGAAACAAAATGGCATAGTAGAACAAGATTTTAACAGAATTAAAAAAACTATCTATGGTGATTATATCAAAGAATATAATGATGTAACAGATATTGCTAGAATGTTTTTGGCTGATTATTTTAAGGGAATAAATAGTTTTGATTATATTGAACAAATTGGTAGTATAAATAAAGATTATGCAGAACAGATTTTAGATGAAGTTTTTGATGAAAATAAAATGGTTTTGTCTGTTATTAATGGAAATTAAAAAATAGTTTTTTGTAAAAAATATGATATAAAAAGATTTTGCTGATTTATATCATATTTTTTTGTCATTTATTGTCATTATTTGGCATACGAAAAGTGCTAAAAAGGGACAAAATAGCTTGACTTACCAGGAAAAATATGGTAATTTATAGATGTACTTAAGAGGAAAAATCATAAAAGGAGAGATTAATATGTTAAATGATGAAATTTGTAATTTAAGAAATAAATTGAATAAAAGCATCGAAGATGGTGAGGATTATTCTGTTATTTATCAGCTTAGTGTCGAATTAGATGATTTAATTGCTAATTTTTATAATGATATGAGTTTAAAAGAAGTTAAATAGAGTTGTTATGAAAATATGTACTATTCTAGTCCATATTTTTATTTTGCCTAATTATTGCAAAAGACTTGCATTTATAGTATAATAAATAACTAGTAAAATAGCCTTTAGAAAGGGATGTGACTAAATATGCAAGTAAACTCTGAAGTAATATCAGAACTAATATTAGATGCAGGACCAGAAAGAACTGAAAAAGCAAGAAAATATAATGAAAAAAAGAAAGTAAATTTAACAGATATAGATTATTATGATGCAAATAATTTTGAAATAAAAGCAGAAGTTTCTGGAAGTGAAATATATGATACATATGTATTAGTAGAAAAAGGTGAATTAGAAGATGTATCATGTACATGTCCAGATTATTATAAACATTATGGTGTGTGTAAACATACTTTAGCAACAGTAATGTGTTTAAGAGACTATAATATGAAAAAAGGAAAAAGAGAACCAGAAGTATCAACCAAAAATGATGCAAAATATCGAAGTTTTAGGCAAATAGTAAATAATTTTTACAGCGAAGAGATGGAAGACATAGCAGAAGATGATGAAGACAATAATGTAAAAGTAAAAGGAACATTAGTTATAGAGCCAAAAATCTTTTATGATAGATTTATTGGAGATATGAAAATAGAATTTAAAATAGGAGATAAGAGATTATATAAAATAAAGCAATTATCCGAATTTTATGATAGAATGATGAATAAAACATTTTATCGTTATGGTGATAAATTGCAATTTGTTCATACAAAAGATGCATTTAGACAAGATTATCAACAAATGCTTGAATTTATTTTAAAATATGCTGAAATTATAAAATATGCTAATGCTAATTTTAATAATACATATCATTATTATGGAAGAACTTTAAGTGATACAAGTATAATGCTTAGTAATACAGGAATAGATGATTTATTTGAAATATTAAAAGGGAAAACTGTTAAATTCCAGAGAGACGGAGTAGAAGAAATGGTGGAATTTACAGACAGTAATCCGGATTTACAATTTGAGTTAAATAAAAATAAAAAAGATTATGTTATTCAACCAAATAAAGATATTTTTAAAATGAATATTATTAAAGGGAAAAACAATTCTTATATTTTATATGAAAATAATTTTTATAGGTTATCACATGAATTTGAAAAAACAAGTTTAAAATTATTAAATAGTTTTAGACAAAATTATACTTCAGAATTAAGCTTGGAAAAAGAAGATTTAGTACAACTTTTTTCTGTTGTAGTACCAAAAGTGAAAAATGCAATTAAACTAGGAAATGTTTCAGAAGAAGAAATAGAAGATTATAAACCAAAAGAACTAGGTGTAAAGGTATTTTTAGATTTTGATGAAAATGATTATGTTATAGCAGATGTTAAATTTTGCTATGGCGATATAGAATTTAATCCTCTTGATGAAAAACAAAGAATATCAATACCTAGAAATATGGTGGAAGAAGCAAAAGCATTAAATGTTTTTAGAAGAACAGGCTTTATGTTTGATGTACAGCATTTAAGATTTATATTACCAGATAATGATTTAATTTATAGTTTTTTAACAGAAGATATAGCTTTTTATATGCAAAAATTTGAAGTTATGGTTACAGATAATTTTAAAACAAAACAAGTTGCTAAGCCAAAAATTAATTCATTGGGTGTAAAGGTTGAAAATGATTTATTAACAATTGATTTTAGTAAAATTGATTTTGACTTATCTGAATTGAAAGACATTATGGCAAAATATAAGCTTAAAAAGAAATATCATAGATTAAAAGATGGAACTTTTATTGATTTAGAAGATAATAAAGAAATCTCTTTTTTTGATCAGATTTTAACTGGAATGGATATTGATTATAAAGATTTAGAGGAAGGTGAAGTTAAGCTTCCTGTAAATAGAAGTTTATATCTTAGTCAATTATTAAAGGGAATAAAAGGAACAGAAATATTAAAAAATCAAGAATATAAAGAAATAGTAAATCATTTAAATCAAGATTTATTAGAGGAAGAATATGAGCTTCCTAAAAATTTGAATGCTAAATTGCGTTATTACCAGAAAACAGGGTATACATGGCTACATACATTAGATGAATATCATTTTGGTGGAATTTTAGCAGATGATATGGGACTTGGAAAAACATTGCAAATTTTGGCTGTAGTATTAAAATATGTTGAAGAAAATCCTGGAAATAGGAAACCTAGTATTGTTATATCTCCTAGTTCTTTGACATTAAACTGGTTAAATGAAGCAAAAAAATTTGCACCAGATTTGAAGGTTCAAGTTATAAGTGGAAAAGCGCAAGATAGAAGAAATCAGATTGAGAATATTAAAGATTATGATTTAGTTATTACATCTTATGATTTATTAAAGAGAGATATAGATACATATAAAGAAAAGGCATATTCATTTAGATTTGCGATAACTGATGAAGCACAGTATTTAAAAAATAGTAATACTCAAAATGCAAAAGCAGTAAAACAAATATCAGCACAAACTAGATTTGCTTTAACAGGTACACCAATAGAAAACTCTTTGGCAGAGTTGTGGTCTATTTTTGATTTTATTATGCCAGGATATTTGTTTGGATATAAAAGTTTTAAGTCAAGTTATGAGGGACCAATTGTAAAAGAAAATGATGAGATTGCTATGAAAAAATTAAAAATGTTAATAGAGCCATTTGTTTTACGTAGGACTAAAAAAGAAGTTTTGACAGAGCTTCCAGAAAAAACTATAACAGTTTTAAATAATGAAATGGATGATGAGCAACAATCAATATATTTGTCATATTTAGCTCAAGCTAAAGAAGAAGTGGCAGATGAAATAAATATGAATGGTTTTGAAAAGAGTCAAATAAAAATATTAGCAGCTCTTACAAGATTACGCCAAATTTGTTGTCATCCTAAAATTTTTATAGAAAATTATACAGGTAGAAGTAGTAAACTTGATCAATGTATGGAAATTGTAGAAGATGCTACAGAATCAGGACATAAAATTCTTATTTTTTCTACATATACATCTATGTTTGAATTGATGGAACAAGAATTGAAAAATAAAAATATTTCTTATTTTAAATTAACAGGTAGCACCAAAGTTGATGAAAGAATTAAAATGGTTGATGAATTTAATGAAAATTCAAATATCAAAGTTTTTCTGATTTCTCTTAAAGCAGGTGGTACAGGTCTTAATTTAACAGGTGCTGATATGGTTATTCATTATGATCCATGGTGGAATTTATCTGCTGAAAATCAGGCTACTGATAGAGCATATCGTATTGGACAAAAAAATAATGTTCAAGTTTATAAATTGATTACTAAAAATTCTATTGAGGAAAAAATTTATGATTTACAGATGAAAAAGGCAGAATTGGCTGATAATATGCTTAGTACTCAAACTAAGTTTGTTAATAAATTGTCAAAAGATGAAATTATGAAATTGTTTAGTTAGAATTTTGTTGAAATTAAAGCAGCTTGTTGGAGAAGTAAAAGCAAAATTCATGCTAGGAGAAAATGCGAATTCTAGGATAATTGAATAAGTGTTAATGTTTTTGGCGCTAATATTTGAATTTTTTTGATGAAGAAAGGATTGTTATTAATGAATGAATATATAAATGTAATAGGTGGAGGATTGGCTGGTTCAGAAGCGGCTTATCAAATTGCAAAAAGAGGTATAAAAGTAAAATTATATGAAATGAAGCCTAAAAAGTTTACGCCAGCACATACTAGTAATGATTTAGCAGAAATTGTATGTAGCAATTCTTTTAAATCAAATTTAATAACAAATGCTTGTGGATTACTAAAGGAGGAATTACGAAAATTAGATTCTCTTTTAATTAGAATTGCAGATGAGGTTAAGGTTCCGGCAGGGCAAGCATTAGCTGTTGACAGAGAAATATTTGCCAAAAAGGTAACAGAAGAAATTAAAAAAAATCCATTAATAGAAGTTATTTCAGTAGAAGTGGGAAGTGATATTTCTATAAAAGAACTTTCTAAAAATACAATAACAATTATAGCGACAGGACCATTAACTTCAGAATCTTTAGCAAAAGAAATTCAAGAAATAACAGGTCAAGATAAATTTTATTTTTACGATGCGGCAGCACCAATAGTTACAAAAGATAGTGTTGATTTTAGTATTGCTTTTTATGGTGATCGTTATATACAGGAAAAAAAGAAAGATGAAACTGTTGAGGAATGGTTAAAACGTGTAGAAATTATGAACAATAGTGCAAAAAATGTGGAAAGTAATACTGAAAAAGAGAATATAGAAGCGGAGAAAAATTGTATAGCTGTAGCAGAAAATAGTTATATAAATTTACCATTTACTAAAGAAGAATATGAAAAATTTTGGAAAGAATTAATAGAAGCAGAAATTGTAACATTACACGAATTTGAAAAAAATGAAATTTTTGAAGGATGTATGCCAATAGAAATTATGGCAAAAAGAGGAATTGATACATTAAGATTTGGCCCATTAAAACCAGTAGGCTTTGATGATCCAAGAACAGCAAAAAGACCATATGCTGTTGTACAATTAAGACAAGATGATACACAAGCCTCATTATATAATTTAGTAGGTTTTCAAACAAATCTTAAATTTGGAGAACAAAAAAGGGTCTTTTCAATGATACCAGGATTAGAAAATGCAGAGTTTATAAAATATGGCGTAATGCATCGCAACTCATATATAAACTCACCAAAACTATTAGATGAAACATATAACTTAAAATCTAATCGTAATATATATTTTGCTGGACAAATTACAGGTGTAGAAGGATATGTGGAATCAATATCATCAGGAATGGTAGCAGCTTTAAATGCAGTTTCTAAATTAAAAGATTTAGAAAAAGTAATGTTTTCAGAGTTTACTATGATAGGAAGTTTAGCTAAATATATTTCAACAAATAATGAAAAATTCCAACCAATGAATGCTAATTTTGGTATATTACCAGAGCTTGAAGGTAAAAAAATAAAAGATAAAAAAGAAAGATATACGAAACTTGCAGAACGAAGCCTAAAGTTTTTTGATGACTGATGTTTATGGTGTTTTTGGGGACAGGCTCAAAAAACACCTTTAAATAAAACACTTTTTGTTAGTGCTTTATTAATGGAGCAAAAAAATAAAACTGTTTTAGCTTAATTGCTAGAGCGGTTTTTATTTTTTAGAAAGCTTTGGATAATATAAAAATAATCATATATAGAAATTTGCAAAGTAATTTCGTGCATGAATAAATAAAAAATGCTGTAAAGGTGTACTTTTAGTTTGTTCTATAAAAAGATTATGTATGATAGAATATTTATGCAAAAAGGTAAAAAAAGTTTTATGAAAGTTTATGAAAAATTCTTTGAATTAAATAAATTTATAATAAAATTTTTTCTAAAAGTAATATTAATCTTCAAGCTTGAATTAAAATATGTACTTAAATTTATAGCATATACCAACAAAAAATGCAATGGCAAATGCTGGTAAAGTTTTTTTGAAAAATGTATAAAAATTGCATAACTAGTTAATACTGTAAGTGATACGGATTTTATATATTTTTGTTAAGCTTGAAGCTTAATAAAAAATAATAATGAGAAAGCGAAGGAGGAATTTTTTAATGAAAAAAGAAAAAAATGAAAAAGCTATAACTTTAATTGCACTTGTGATTACAATTATTGTGCTTTTAATATTGGCAGGAGTTACAATAGCGGCTTTAAGTGGAGATAATGGAATATTAACTAGAGCAAAAGAAGCGAAGGAAAAAACGGAGCAAGCTCAAAAGGATGAAGAAAAGACTTTAAACAATATGGAAAATATGTTAGGAATTTATAATTTTGAAAATGTAAATATAATGGATACAAATCCAGCAGGAACAGTACCTGAAAATTCAATAGTAATAGAAGCAGATGCAAATAAAGGAATAGTAATAAAAGATAAAAATAATAATGAATGGGTATGGATAGAAGTACCAAAAACAACAGTATTTGCAGATTTAGCAATTGACACGACAAGAACACTGACAGAGGATGATTATACAGCAATAAAAAATAGATTAATAGCATATGTAATAGCATATAGAGGTTCATATACAGATGAATGGTATGCAAAAGATGGAAGTACATTAGTAACAGCAGGTACATCTAATTTAACAGAAGCTCAAAAAGCTCTAACAAATGGATGTGGATTAACATATGATGAATATAAAACAACATATCAAAAAATGTTAAAGAGTGTATATACTTATGGAGGATTTTGGATAGGAAGATATGAAGCAGGAATAGAGGGAAGTATAGATGATGTGTCAAAAGCTAGAACATCATATTCAACAGTAACAATAGGAACATCGCCAAAAGCAATAAATCAAAAAGATGCAATACCATATAATTATGTGTATTGTAGTGAAGCTCAAGTTTTAGCTAAAGAAATGACGCCAGATAGTAGTTATACAAGTAGTTTAATGTTTGGAATACAATGGGATTTAGTTTGCAAATTCTTAGAAGTAAAAAGTGACCTGACAACAGCAGATATAAATTCAAACAGTACAAATTGGGGAAATTATAATAATGCAAAAATTGAAAATATAGTATCAGGAAAATATGCTATATATAATGGAGTATCATTAGGCGAATGGATAACAATTTCGAAATTATATACAAAGCAAAATTCTGGAAATGATTATAGAACTTTATTAAGTACGGGAATAACAGACTATACAAAAAAAATGAACATCTATGATTTTGCAGGAAATGAATGGGAATGGACTTTGGAAAAGGCTTCCAACAGCTACGATTCTTGTGCCTACAGAGGAGGGGGGTACGATCTTACAGGTTCTGACTATCCAGATTCTGGTCGCAGTAGTAGTAGTACGACTAGTAGCTACAGCAGTGTCGGTTTCCGTTCTATACTTTATGCAAACTAAAAGCCAAGACTGACACAACTGTGATTATAAAATCGAGAGAACATTTTATAAGTAAACTGGGATTCGGACACAATTGTTGAAACATAAGAAATACAAGGGATTGAGAGCAAAAAATCTGGTCAATATAGTGGAAAAACGTAAAAAATGATAAAATTTTTTACGTTTTTCTTTGAAGGGTATGGCAAAAAAGATATAATGTAAAATTTTCCTAAAATATGGTAAAAATACTAGATATCATCTGGATGGTTAGAATAAGTAGGAATCATGATGCTAATTTTAAATAGACCACGAGTAAAAAGTACATCTTTAAGAACTTTAAAATGCTGGGCAACAGGATTGATATCTTTAAGGTGTTTAGCAATAAATTTTTCTTTAGAGTTATATAAAGAAACGATGAGAATAAAAATAAGAAAAATGAAAACTTAGACAAATATATATATGCCTAGATTTTCATTTTTAAAAAGTGTCAGGATATAAGATAGAGTTTAAAAGATTATAGTTATGAGTAGAAAAAATGCTCCTTTTTGATATAGTATATGTGGTCGCCAACCGCAAATAAAATCAAAAAGGAGTGTTTATCATGAAAGACAATAATAGTTTAGCACACAGTACATGAAATTGCAAATATCATTTAGTTTTGCATAAAATTTTATAGAATTGAAAACTGTTAACTGTTTAACTTCAATTATTAGCAGACTTTTCTTGAGTTTTCATGATTTAGATTTATCCTTTGCAATAAAAAATTATGTAAAACTCTTGCAATATTTTACAAAATTTGTTATACTAAAATAGTGGTATATAAGGTGATAAATGCCTTGATACGAAAGGAGAAAGATATGAAAAATAAATTTAGTTTAAAAATGTACTTAGAAGGATATGCAAATGTAGTAAAAAAGGCTAAAAGTTTAGGACCTATAGATTTAGATGGAAGAAAAAAGGAATTAGAAGCTCAAATAGAAAAGGCAGAAAGCAAAATTAATTCAATGACAGGAATGACTTCAAAAGAATTTCAACAGAAATCAAAACCATATATGGAAGTAATAAAAAATAGTGAAAAAGAAATTACAAAATTAGATAAAGAAAAAGATGAAAGAGCAAAAAAACCAGAAAGAGAAAAACAAGTTAAGGAATTAGATAATGCTAAGAAAAATATAATTGCAAGTGCAAAAGAAGCAGCTGATAAGGCTAAAGGTGAACTTTATGATAAAACTAATGAAATTAAAAAGCCATTAAATGATAAAAATAAAGAAAAAGCAGAATTAGTAAAACAATTAAAAGAACTTGAAAATGAAGAAAAGACTAATCCAAAAAAAGTTAAAGATACAAAATATAAAGAATTTTTAAAAAGTAAAATTAAACAAGTAACTAAAGAAATTAAAGATATAGAACCAAATATAAAAAAAGAATTAAAAGATTTGAATCCAAAGAAATTATCAAGTTCTATAAATGATGAGCTTAGAAGATTTTTATTAAATGTAGGCAAAATAGATAGAAATGAACCATTAATTCCAATGGCTGAAGATATCACAAAACAAGAGAAAGAAACTAGTAAAAGTAAAGATAAAAGAGCTAAAGAATTTGAATATAATAAAGCTTGGGATGAAGCTATTAAAGAAAACGAAATGATAGATGCCTGGGATGAAGCCATTAAGGAAAACGAGATGATAGATGCCTGGGATGAAGCTATTAAGGAAAACGAGATGATAGATGCCTTGGATGAAGCTATAAAAGAAAATAAGATGATAGATGCCTGGGATGAAGCTATAAAAGAAAATGAGATGATAAATGCTTGGGATGCTGCAATAGCTGAAGATAAGAAAAGAACAAAGATGAAATCTATTATGAGTAGTAAAGGATATGCTGATTATGAAGAAAAATTACCAAATGATATAGAAATTACTTTAGGAAGAAAAGGAAATATTGTATTTGATGGAAAAGAATATAAAATTCCTAAAAAAGTTTTAAAAGATATAGGAGAACTTGATGCGGGCGATATAGTTAAAGTTATTGAAGCTACTGGAATGAAAATAGAAAATGCAAAGGCATTACAAGAAGTATTAAAAACAAAGGCAATTGATTATGCTGTTATAAAAGGTGTGTGCCAAGCTAAAAACATGACTAATAGTAATAGAACAGCTATATTAAATAATTATTTTTCTGAATGTTTTAAGGCTTCTCAATTTGAAAAAGTGGAAAATGTTTGTAATATACAATATGATTTAAATGATTTATCTAGAGCCGGTGGTATGGATGATTTTTCAAAATATGAATTTGTACAAAGAGCTAAAAAAGCAGAAAGATTTAATATAGGCAAAAAAAGTGGTGAATTTAAACCTACATTTTTGGCAAGAGTTATGAGTAAAATTTTTGGAGATGGAGATATAAAGCAACTAGCTGAAAAAAATGAAGTTAGAGAAATTGAAAATGCAACAGCTGTAAATATGGCTTATGATAAAGATAAAGAAGAAGCTAAAGACTTTTTAAGAAGCTTAAGGTTTGATAAAACAGTTGATCTTGGTGAAAAAATAGGAGAAACAACTTTAGATTGTGATCAAATTCATGATGTAAAACGTATTTATGTAGAAGAAAATTTAAGAAGAGAAGAAAGAGAAGGAGAAGAAGAAAGATAATTTTCACAATCTAGATTTAAATATTTAATAAAATTATGTAAATATGTAAAAACTTTCAAATTTTATTGACTTTAAAATAAAAAAGTGATAAAATAGAAACCGTTATTGAAATGTGGAAACATGTATTTCAATAGCGGTTAAATTATTTTAATACTTATGCTTTTAAAATAATTGCATAGTTTTACAAAACTATGTGAAAAAATTTAAAACAGGAGGTGAAATTTAAGTGCCAACAATTAATCAATTAGTAAGAAAAGGAAGAAAAACAGGTGTTACAAAATCAACTGCTCCAGCTTTACAACATGGATGGAACTCAAAAAATAAAAAATTAACAAATAATAGAGCTCCACAAAAAAGAGGTGTTTGTACAGTTGTAAAAACAGTTACACCTAAAAAGCCAAACTCTGCTTTAAGAAAAGTAGCCAGAGTAAGACTTTCAAATGGTTATGAAGTTACTTCTTATATCCCAGGTATAGGACATAACTTACAAGAACATAGTGTTGTTTTAATTAGAGGTGGTAGGGTAAAAGACCTTCCAGGTGTTAGATATCATATCATTAGAGGAACACTAGACACAGCAGGCGTTAAAGATAGAATGCAAGCTCGTTCTAAATATGGAGCTAAACGCCCTAAAAAATAATCATTAATTTGATTTATAACTAATAGAAAGTAGTGCTTGTAATTCTTGATAAATTAAGGTACTTAAATTTAGAATAGATTATAAAGCACTGTGCGGGAAAGTAAAATCTTTCCAGAGTAACTTTGATACTTTTTTAAGTATCACGATTAATGGGATTATCCCAATAGAAAAGGAGTGAAGAATAGTGCCAAGAAGAGGATTTATAGCAAAAAGAGATGTTTTACCAGATCCAATTTATAATAGCAAAGTTGTTACTAAATTAGTTAATAATATTATGCTTGATGGTAAAAAATCAGTTGCTCAAAAAATAGTTTATGATGCTTTTGATATCATTAAAGAAAAAGAAGGAAAAAATCCTTTAGAAGTTTTTGAAGCAGCTTTAGAAAATGTAATGCCAGTTCTTGAAGTTAAAGCTAGAAGAGTTGGTGGAGCTACTTATCAAGTTCCATTAGAAATTAGACCTGAAAGAAGACAAACTTTAGGTCTTAGATGGTTAGTTTCTTATGCTAGAAATAGACATGAGAAAACTATGGCTGAAAAATTAGCTGGTGAAATTATGGATGCTGTTGCTGGTAACGGTGGAGCATTTAAGAAGAAAGAAGATACACATAGAATGGCAGAAGCAAACAAGGCATTTGCCCACTACAAATGGTAAAATTTCGCTTAAAATCAATCATCTGCACATTTTCAGTAATTATTGCAAACCTCGATGTACCATCGTACACCTTCGGCTTGTAATTAATTTCAAAAATGCACAACTAATCACTTTTAAGCAAAATTTTGAAGTAGTTGTTTAAAGATGTGTATAATATATTAGATAAAACTGAGGGGAGGAAAATTAAATGGCAGGAAGAGCATACCCATTAGAAAGAACAAGAAATATAGGAATTATGGCTCACATTGATGCTGGTAAAACAACAACAACTGAGAGAATATTATTCTATAC
>CAKPOI010000013.1 GCA_934169775.1 uncultured Clostridia bacterium | reverse complement strand
GAGATGTGTATATTGGGACAAAAGAAATGACATTAAATGATGTTAAATAAAATATAGATATAACTTACAATTAGTAATCTTTTGTTATGATTGGAGGAAAAAATTTATGACAGAAAAAGCAAAAATGTTAAATGGAGAATTGTATGATTCAAGTGATAAACAATTAGTAGATGAATTAATAAAAGCTAAAAAACTTTGTAATCAATATAATAATTTATGTATTGAAGATATAGAAAAAGGAAATGAAATTATAAAGAAACTTTTTTCAAAAACTGGAAATGAATTTATGATAATGCCAAATTTTTATTGTGATTATGGATTTAATATAGAAATTGGAGAAAAGTTTTATTCAAATCATAATTTAGTAATATTAGATGCCAATAAAGTAACTTTTGGAAATAATGTTCAAATTGGACCAAATTGTGGATTTTACACATCAGGACATCCAATAGATAAAGAAACAAGAAGAAAAGTAGAGTTTGCAAAGCCGATAGTAGTAGGAAATGATGTATGGATTGGTGGAAATGTATGCGTTATGCCTGGTGTTATAATAGGAGATAATACTATAATTGGAGCAGGAAGTGTAGTTACAAAAGATATTCCACCAAATGTAGTAGCAGTAGGAAATCCTTGTAAGATTATAAAAGAGATTTAGCGATAAAATTACAGATATGAGTAGAAAAAAACTAGTAATTTGAAAGTGAAGATTGAATTTTAGAAGCTATTCTTATCTGCAAGAAAATATAGCAAAAATTAGTTGCTAATTATCTATTCTTATGCTATATTATAATAAAAATAAATTGATATGGAGGAAATTTATGGAAAAAGAATTAGTAATAAAAAAATGTTCTAAATGTAATACTTTAATTGAAGTTATAAAAGATTGTAACTGTGATAATTGTATTATTAAATGTTGCGGAGAGGAAATGATAGAATTAGTTCCCAATAGTGTAGATGCAGCTTTTGAAAAGCATGTACCAAATTATGAAGTTATAGATAATCGAATAATTGTCACGGTTAACCACGTTATGGAAGAAAATCATTTTATAGAATGGATTGCAATGTCATCAAATAACAAAATCATAAAGAAATTTTTATTGCCAAATGAAAAAGCAAGTGCAATATTTCCATATGTTAAAGGAAGCAAGATTTATTCTTTTTGTAATAAACATGGACTTTGGGCAAAAGATGTTGAATAAATATATATAATTAAGGTTGAAGGATAATTAATTTTTTTCAATCAGGTTTGTAACTAGGAAGGAATGTGATTAAAAATGAGAGATATTAGTATTTCTAATGATATCATATATATTGGAGCTGATGATAAAGATATAGAATTATTTGAAAATCAATATGACGTTCCAAATGGAGTATCATATAATTCATATATAATAATTGATAAAAAAATTGCAATAATGGATACAATCGATAAAAGAAAAACTAGTCAATGGCTTAAAAATTTAGAGAAAGTATTAAATGGTAGAAATCCAGATTATTTAGTTATTTCACATCTGGAGCCAGACCACGCTTACAATATAGATACTTTAATAAAAAAATATCCAAATATAAAGTTAGTTGGAAATTCAAAAACTTTTACCTTTTTACCACAATTTTTCGAAATACAAGATTTAGATTCAAGAAAAATTGAAGTAAAAGAAGGGGATATTTTAGACTTAGGAAATCATAAATTGAAATTTATTATGGCACCAATGGTACATTGGCCAGAGGTAATGATGACATATGAAGAAAAAGAAAAAACATTATTTTCAGCAGATGCATTTGGTAAATTTGGAACATTAGACACCATAGAAGATTGGGATTGTGAAGCCAGAAGATATTATTTTAATATAGTTGGAAAATATGGTATGCAAGTACAAACCCTATTAAAAAAAGTTATGAATTTAGATATAGAAAAAATTTGTCCTTTACACGGGCCAATATTAAAAGAAAATTTGGAACATTATATTGAAAAATATAATATTTGGAGTAGTTATAAAACAGAAAACGAAGGAGTGTATATAGCTTGTGCATCAATTCATGGAAATACATATAGTGCTTGTGAAAAATTAAAGGAGATTTTAGAAGAAAAAGGCGAAAGAAATGTTGTTTTAGTTGATTTATCAAAAGAAGATTGGTCAGAAGCAGTAGAAGATGCATTTAGATATGGTAAAGTTGTATTCGCTTCTTCAACGTACAATATGGAAATATTTACTCCAATGAGGAACTTATTATTGAATTTAAAAGAAAAAAATTATCAAAATAAGATTGTTGGACTGATTGAAAATGGAACTTGGGCTCCAAATTCTGCTAAATGTATGAAAGAGATATTGAGTACAATGAAAAATATAGATATAATAGAACCAGTAGTTACAATTAAATCTAGACTTTCAAAAGAAAATTGTTTACAGTTATTTGAAATGGCAGATGATTTAATAAAAAAATAAAAAGGAGGTTTGTGATATGAAATATAAATGTACAGCTTGTGGATATATTTATGATGATAATGTAGAAACAGTAAAATTTGAAGATTTACCAGCTGATTGGGTATGTCCTTTATGCGGTCTTGGAAAAGAATTTTTTGAAAAAATAGAAGAATAAGAAATGATTTAAGAGTTTAATTCAGTATTGAATTAAACTCTTTTTGCAAGAAAATTTAAATTAGATAAAACTTGTACTGATTTGAACTTTAGCGACAACTTACAATTTTTGTTTAGATTATTTATTGAAAATATTACAAAAAGTATTAATTATATATCAATATTTTGATATAATATGTATATAATATAAATGGAGGTATTTACTATGCCAATTATTAGACCAAGTTCTGATTTAAGAAATAATTATAATGAAATATCTACAATTTGTCATCAAACAAAAAGTCCAGTGTATATTACTAAAAATGGTTCTGGCGATTTAGCTGTTATGAGTATTGAACTATATGAATTTTTAGCAGATAAGCATATTTTATATAAAGAATTAGAAAAAGGAATAAATTCTTTAGAAAAAGGAGGAAAACTTTCAGAAAAAGATGTATATGATGAACTAGATAAGATATAGAAAGAAGGACTATTTGTGAAAAGATATAGTATAGAATATTCTAGAGAATCTAAACAAGATTTAATGGAAATAAAATGATATATTAAGTATAATCTACAGGAACCAGAAATAGCACAAAATTTAATTTCTAAAATACGAAGAGAAATAAACAATTTAACTAGTAATCCTGATATATATTTTATTATAGATGATGATATAATAAAAAAATTAGAAATAAGAAAATTGATTGTTGATAATTATATTGTATTTTATAGAGTAAAAAGTTATAGTATACAAATAGTAAGGATTATGTATGGGAGAAAGAACTGGATAAATTTATTGTAATAACTATAAACACAAATTAAAATTTTAGTGAGGATTAGAAATGAAATATAATATTAGAGAAATTGAAGAGTTAAAAGAAGAATTAGAAGAAGTAAACAAAAAATTAATTGAATTATCTAAGTGCAATATGATAGGTGTGGAATTAAACCATAAAAAATTTGGTAAAGGAAAGATTATTTCTCAAAATGACTTTAATATAGTAATTCAATTTGAAAAAGAACAAAAGCAATTAAAATTTCCGTTTATTTTTGTAAATGGTATTGTAGAGTGCAGTGATAATAATGTACTTGAAAAAATGAAAGAAATAAATACCATACAAGTAAAAATGGAGAACATTCAAAAAGAAATTAAAAATAAAAAAAATGAATTAAACACACTAAATCTAATTAATGATAATAAAGATGAAAAACCTAATTTATTTGCTGTTACGACTGGAATATCATATGACTACATATTAGAAACGAAGATTTATTGTTGTAAAGCAAATAGATGTAAAAAGATATGTGAGTATTTAGGTTTATATGCAGATAAATCAATAGTAAAAATTGCAAAAATTAGAAAAATTATTGAAGCTGAAAAAATAAATGGAAAATTAGAAACAACTTTAATTTTTGGAGATAAAATTTGTGATGAAGATATTAAAAATATTGAACTATATATAAAAAAAGGATATGAATTATTTGGTGGAGATATAGGAACAGAAAAACATAAATATTTTATAGTTGACAAATTTTATAATACAGATTATAAAAAAATTAGTCCAAATGGAATAATGGAACATAAGTATTTTGATTTATACAAAAGATTAAAAATAGATAAAATGCCATCTATTGAAGAATTAGCAGAAAAACTAAAAGATATTGAATGGAAATAAAAAGAAAAATTGTAAAGGTATAAAAAAATTTTACATAAATTTGAATTTGTAGTATAATAAGATTATTCTATGTTATTTAGAATAATCTTATTTATTCATACAAGAAATCTTGTATGTTAGTATTTAAAACAATTTTTTATTAAGTACAGCAGGAGGAAAGCAATATGTTAGAAGAAAAGAAATTTGACGTAGCAGAAGCAAGTGAAATATTGTGGAAAGAAGATGTAAAACCAAAACTTTTTGGACAATTCAACAAAGCTGTTGTTGCGGGAAAGTTAGAACCTGAGATTCGGTATAGTTACACTAGAAATAATAAGATGTTTTATTGCACGGCGATTAGATCAAGGAGAATAAGTGGAACATATGATGTAATTCCAGTTATTATATCTAATGAAATATTGGAACAGAGGGATATATATGCTCTTAAGGGAAAGACAGTAGAATTGGATGGCGAATTTTGGTCTTCTAATAGAAATGGTCATCTAAATTTATTTTTATTTGTAAAAGGAATAGAAATCTGTGAAGATGAAATTGAGTTCATTAAAAATACAAATATAATTTATTTGAATGGATATGTGTGCAAGCCATCTGTGTACAGATTAACACCATTAGGAAAATCTATAACAGATTTAATAATTGCTGTTAATAGATCTGATGGACGGAATGACTATATTCCCTGCATTACTTGGAAAAAACTGCTGAGGCTGCAAGTAACTTGAAAGTTTCTGATAGGATTGAGTTATACGGTAGAATTCAAAGCCGTGAATATTCAAAAAAGATATATTTTGAAGATGGATATAGTGAAGAAAAACATATGATTAATGAAATATCAGTAATTAGGCTTCAAAAAATTTATTAAAAAATTGTTTAAAAGGGAGGTATTAATGCTTCTCTTTTTTTGTATACTAGGAAAGGTCTCCGAACTTCCTAGTATATAAAAAATAACAATGCCGCGATATTTGCTTCGCAAATTTTGCGCGCGAACAAATACGCGGACTTTAAAATGTTCTAATAAGTGCAAATGTTATTAATGTCCGCTTTTGTTCTTATATTCTAGGAAAGTTTGCTTTTGTTCTAATATTGTATTGATATTTTTAAACCTTTATAGTAAAATAACCATATAATAAAGGAAAGTGATAAAAATGATAAAATTATTTGAAATTAAAAGTAAATTAAAAAATAAAAAAGTAGAAAAACAAGATACAAAATTGATTGAAAAATATAAAGAAATATTAAGTCAAAATAAGGAAAAAGTGATAGAACAATATAGTACAAATGAACAAAAAGGGTTAACCCAAAAAGAAGCAGAAAAAAGATTAGAGCAAAATGGAGAAAATGTTGTAATACAAGAAAAAAAGAGAAGCTGGTTGTACTTTTTTATAAAAGCATTTGAAGATAAATTTATATATATATTAGTAATATTATCAATAATAAATTATTTTGCAAGTAAAGATACAGTGGGGACAATTATAATATTGTGTATAGGAGTAATAAGTGCAATAATAAAATTTGCACAAAATTATTCAACATATAGATTTAATCAAAAATTAAAGTCAGAATTATTTACAACTGCAACAGTATTAAGAGAAAAAGAAGAAAATGTAAGAGTAGAAAAAATAGTAAAAGGTGATATAATACATATAAATGCTGGAACAATGATACCAGCAGATGTTATGATATTAGAAAGCAAAGACTTATTTATAAACCAAGCAGTATTTACAGGAGAGAGTATACCAGTAGAAAAAACAGATAAATATGAAGAAAATGAACAGATATTTTCAATATCAAATTTATGTTTAATGGGTACAAGTGTTATAAGTGGAAGTGCAACGGCATTAGTAATAAATACAGGGTTTGAAACCTACTTAGGAGGAATGGGTAAACAGATAGACAATAAAAAAGAGCTAACAAATTTCCAAAAAGGAATGGATGGAATTACTAAATTATTAATAAGATATATGGTAGTTGTATCAATTGCAGTTTTTATAATATATGCATTTATACGTAAAGATTTTATGGAAGCGATGTTATTTGCGTTGTCAGTAGCAGTAGGAATAACTCCAACAATGTTGCCAATGATTGTAAATGTTAATTTGACAAAAGGAACAAAAACTTTAGCTAAAAAAAAGACATTAGTAAAAAATACTGAAGCAATACAAAATTTAGGAGCAATAGATGTATTGTGTACAGATAAAACGGGAACATTAACTATGGATAAAATAGTATTACAAAAATATATTGATGTAACAGGGAAAGAAGATTTATCAATACTAGAATATGCATATCTAAATAGTTATTATGGTACAGGGATGAAAAATCTAGTAGACAGAGCAATAGTATCATATGGTGATGAACATGATATAAAAAATAAAATAGAAAGTTATGTAAAAGTTGATGAAATACCATTTGATTATACAAGAAAAAGAATGAGTGTAGTTGTAGAACAAAAAAATGGTGCTCATAGAATGATTACAAAAGGAGCTTTGGAAGAAATTCTAAAAATTTGTACTAAAGTTAAAGTAGATAATAAAATAGAAGAGATAACTGAAGAAATGAAAGGAAAAATTCAAGAAAATGCTAAAGATATGGCACAACAAGGAATGCAAGTAATAGCATTATCATCAAAAAGAGAATATAGAGGAAAAAATATATTTGATATATCTGATGAATCTAATATGGTATTTGTAGGATTTGTTGCATTTTTAGATCCACCTAAAAAGGAAGTAAAAGAAACAATACAGAAATTAAAAGAATATGGTATAACAACCAAAATAATAACAGGTGATAATCCATATGCTACGCAAAACATTTGCAATTTAGTAGGAATAGAAAATAAAGAGATTTTAATAGGAACAGAAATTGATAAACTTTCAGATGAAGAACTTTCTAAAAAAGTTGAAAATGTAAATGTTTTTGCAAGGATGAATCCATTACAAAAAGAGAGAATAATAAAAACTCTAAAGAATAATGGACATGTAGTTGGATATATGGGAGATGGTGTAAATGATGCACCTTCACTACATAATGCTGATGTTGGAATATGTGTAGATACTGCAACAGATATAGCAAAAGAGGCAAGTGATATAATTTTATTAGAAAAAAGTTTGAGTGTAATATATAATGGTGTAATAGAGGGAAGAAAAGTTTATGGCAATATAATAAAATATATGAAAATGGCTTTGAGCTCTGATTTTGGAGATGTTTTTAGTATATTTTTGGCAAGTATATTTTTACCTTTTTTACCATTATTGCCAATCCAAATGCTAATACAAGATTTTTTATATGATTTTTCACAAATAGCTATTCCTTATGATGATGTTGATAAAGAATTTTTGATAAAACCAAGAAAATGGGATACAAAAGGGTTAGGTCGATTTATGAATGTAATGGGACCAGTAAGTTCTATAATAGATGTTCTAGCATTTATGGCATTTTGGTTTGTATTAGGATATAATTCAGTAGAAATTGAATCATATTTCCAAACAGCATGGTTTGTAGAGTGTTTGATAAGTGAAACATTAATAATACATTTTGTACGTACAGAAAAAATACCATTTGTACAATCAAGAGCAAATCCTATATTAACAGTTTTAACATCTGTTACAATTGTAGGGACAATTATAACACCAATATTATTACATAATATTAAATCATTCCATTTTGAAATATTACCACCAGCATATTATTTAATTATTGTATGGCTTTTAATAGCATATGTTGTAATTGTGCAAATAGTAAAAAAATGGTATATAAAAAAATATGGAGCATGGTTATAATGTACAATATGTTTAATATATGGCAGAAGAACTTGATAAAAATGGAAAAATTGGAGAATAATTATGATTTTAACTGCATAGAGTGGCAAAATTTTTAAATTTTTTAATTAAGATTTGCCTTCAGAAAGGAATGTGAAAAAAATTGAAAAAATTAGTATTAATAGATGGAAACAGCATAATGAATAGAGCATTTTATGGAATAATGGGAAGTAAGATGCTAACAACTAAAGATGGAAAATACACAAATGCAGTATATGGATTTTTAGCAATATTATTTAAATTATTAGAAGATGTAAATCCGGATTATATGGCAGTAGCATTTGATTTAAAAGCACCAACAGAAAGACACAAAAGATATGAAGGATATAAAGCAAACAGAAAAGGAATGCCAGAAGAATTGGCAGAACAAATGCCAATGATAAAAGAAGTATTAAAAGCAATGAATATAGACATAGTAGAAAAAGAAGGATATGAAGGAGATGATGTTTTAGGAACATTATCACGTTATGGAGAAGAACAAGGCTTAGAGGTAACAATATTATCAGGAGATAGAGATACATTCCAATTAGCAACAGACAAAGTAACAATAAGGATTCCAAGAACAAAAGGAGGAAAAACAGAAACAGAAGAATTTAACAGAGAAAAAGTTATAGAAACATATGGAATAGAGCCAAAGCAATTAATAGAAGTAAAAGGATTACAAGGAGACACATCAGACAATATACCAGGAGTTCCAGGAATAGGAGAAAAAACAGCATTAAGCTTAATACAAAGATATCAAACAATAGAAAATTTATATAAACAATTAGAAGCGGGTCAAGCTACAGATATAAAGGGAAAACAAAAAGAAAATTTAGAAAACAATAAAGACTTAGCAGAGCTATCAAGATTTCTAGGAGAAATAAATTTACAAGTGCCAATAGAAGATACTCTAGAAAATTTCAAAGTAGAAGAATGGAATAAAAAAGAAGTATATGACCTATTTAAACAATTAAATTTTAAAAGATATATAGAAAGATTTAATTTAGCTCAAAATGGTGGAGATACTGAAGGCAATGAAAATGGCCTAGGAGCAAATGTAGATTTAAAATCTTTATATGAAATAGAAGAATGTGATGATATAAAGAAATTAGTAGAAAAAATAAAGAAAGAAAAGAAGGTGTTTTTGGGGACGGAGCAAAAAAGCACTAATGCTTTTGGGGACGGAGCAAAAAAGCACTATGATGAGTTTGGGACGGAGCAAAAATCATTGAATAAAGAGAATGAGTGTAAAGCTGGTGATTTTTGTACTGCTAATAAATTATTACCTCAAATAATTAACGAAAAAGTTACTGAAATATGCATATATACTGATAAAGCATATTATATTCCAGTAAAAGAAAACACATTAGATAAGTTAAAGGAAATTTTAGAAGATGAGAATATAGAAAAAATTAGTATGGATTTTAGCAGAAAGTATATAATTTTTAGGCAAGAGGGAATAAAATTAAATAATATGAGCTTTGATGCTAAAATTGCTGCATATTTATTAGATCCAACAAATAGCAAATTGAACTTTGAAGATATAGTAGAAAATCAATTAGATATTGATATAAATGATTATGTGAAAAAGCCAGAAGAAAAACAAGAACAAATTAATTTATTTGATATTTTAAAATCAGACCAAGAAGAAAATGCAAGAAAACTAGAACAATATAAAAAAGAAAAATTGTGCTTGAAAACATATTTATTGTCAAGACTAGAAAAAGAAATGACTAAAAAGTTGGAAAAAATAAATAGTTTAGAGTTATTTAAAAATATAGAAATGCCAACTGTTGAGGTCCTTTCAGAAATGCAATGGAATGGAATGTATGCAAATAAAGAGGAATTAGAAAGATTTGGTAATAAATTAAAAGAACAGTTAGAAACCAAAACAAAAATAATTTATGAAATGGCAGGAGAGGAATTCAATATAAATTCAACAAAACAACTAGGTGAAATTTTATTTGAAAAGAAAAAATTGCCAGTAGTTAAGAAAAATAAAAGTGGATATTCGACAGATGTAGATGTTCTAGAAAAGTTAAAAAAAGAAGATCCAATAATAGAACAAATTTTAGAATATAGACAATTACAAAAATTGAATTCAACATATGTTGAAGGATTAAAACCATATATAAATCCAGTTACAAATAGAATTCATTCATTTTTCCACCAGACAATTACTGCAACTGGAAGAATAAGTTCAACAGAGCCTAATTTGCAGAATATTCCAACAAGATTCGAACTTGGAAAACAAGTTAGAAAAATTTTTGAACCAGAAGGAGAAAAAATTTATATAGATGCAGATTATTCACAAATTGAGTTAAGAGTTTTGGCTCATATGTCTCAAGATGAACATATGATGCAAGCTTTTAAAAATGATGAAGATATTCATAGACAAGCTGCTTCAAAGGTATTTAAGATTCCAATAGATGAAGTAACGAAAGAGCAACGTTCTAGTGCTAAAGCGGTAAATTTTGGAATAGTTTATGGTATTAGTGATTTTGGATTGGGCGAGCAATTAGGAATCTCTAGAAAAAAAGCAAAAAATTATATAGAGGAATATTTGAGTGAATATGCTGGAATAAAGAAATACATGGATGATGTTACAGAAATAGCTAAAGAAAAGGGATATGTAGAAACTTTATTTAACAGAAGAAGATATATTCCAGAATTAAAATCTAGTAATTATAATGTTAGGCAATTTGGTATGAGGGCTGCAATGAATACTCCAATTCAAGGAACAGCAGCAGATATTATGAAAATTGCAATGATAAATGTGTATAGGAGACTAAAAAAAGAAAATTTGGAATCAAAAATTGTTTTACAGGTTCATGATGAAATGATGATAGAAGCACCTTTACATGAAGCAGAAAAAGTTAAAGATATAATAAAATTTGAAATGGAAAATGCTGTTAAATTAGATGTTCCATTAATTGCAGAGGTATCAGAAGCTAAAAATTGGTATGAATGCAAGTAGGAGAATTACTGGAAAAATCAAAAAATTCAATTTGTTTTGCTGAAACAATTGTGAATTTTGCATGAAACTCATAAAGAATACTTGCATTTGATATAAGCAGATGTTATAATTCTAAATAATATAAAAACACACTGAAATTTAGTGTGTGAACAAAAAGGCGGACTAAAAAAGTTCTAATAAGTTCTATGTTATCAATGTCTGCTTTTGCTTTAAAGGAGAGATTAGAATAAAAAATATAAATACAAAAAATTTGAAAAATAAAAAGAAGTCTAAAAATCTTCTCATATTTATAATAATAATTCTAATTTTTATAATTATATTATTAGGACCGCTTGAAGCAGGGACTAAACTAATGAAAACGATGTATTCCAAAAAATATGAAAATTTAATAGAAATGTATAGTGAAAAATATAAAGTAGATTCAAATTTGATATTTGCTATAATTAAAGCTGAAAGTAATTTTAATGTATCAGCAGTATCAAGTAAAGGAGCAAAAGGCTTGATGCAATTAATGGAAGATACAGCAAAAGATGTAGCAAAAAGGACTGATTCAAAAATAGATTTAGATACAATAGGAGAAAAATTGTTACATGCAGATACTAATATAGAATTAGGAACAAAGTATATGGCTACATTGCTGGAAAAATATAATAATACAGCTCTTGCTCTTACAGCTTATAATGCAGGGATTGGAACTGTTGATAATTGGATAGAAAAAGGGGTTATTCAAAAAAATGGAGAAGATATAGAAAATATTCCATATAAAGAAACAAATAATTATGTTAGAAAAATTTTAAGAGATTATAAAATTTATCAAAGGTTATATAATTAGTAAAATTATGTATCTTCTCTTAAAATGGAGTGTTGGTAAATGTAGGAAAGGATGAATAAAAGGTGGAAGCAGAACAATTAATATTTGCAATAATTGCATTTGCATTGTTTATATATATGTTTTACAAAATGATAAAAGAAAATGAAACAAGTTATATAATATTACTTATAATACAAGCAATTGGGATAGGATTAAATTTTATAGAGATAATATCAAAAGTACAATTGCACTTTTTAGGAGTAATTATAAAATATATATTAGCAGTTTTGTTTCCAGTTTCTATAATATTATTAGAAAAAAATAAAATTACATATGTAGAAATAATAGACATATCAAAAGCTATGATATTCCTTAAAATAGGAGATAATAAAAGAGCAAAACAAGCATTAATACATTTAGTAACAAAATATCCAGAAAATTATAAAGGTCATAAAATGTTAGCAGAGATATATGAAAATGAAGGTGGAATGAGAAAGGCAATAGATGAATATGTTCAAGCAATAGATATTCACAAAAGAGATTATGATTCATATTATAGAATTGCTGAGTTGTTAACAAATTTAGATAAACAAGATGAAGCTGCACAAATGTTAAATAATTTATTAAAAAAGAAACCAGATTATTATCAAGCAACAGTATTGTTAGGAGAAATCTTAATAAATAAGGAGATGTATAAAGAAGCAGCAAATGTATATCTTGAAGGAATAAGATATAATCCTACAAGTTATGATTTAAATTATAATTTAGGACTTGTATATACAATGTTAAATGATTTTGAAAATGCTAAAATTTGCTATGAAAAAGCAGCAGAAATAAATAGTTTATTATATAATGCAAAATATGCTTTAGCAGAAATAGCATTAATATATAAGGAAATAGAGGAAGCAAGGCAATATTTTTTACAAGCAGCAGAAAGTGAAGAATTGGCACCAGATGCATATTATGAATTGGCCAAAATAGAAATAATAAAAGGAAATAGAGAAACAGCAATACAATATGCTAATACGGCAATAGATTTAAATAGTCAAAAAATAGTACCAAAAGTAAAAAGTGATCCGATTTTTATTCCAATAATAGCAAGATTAACAATGCCATTTAATTTGGAAATGGCAATAAAAAAGCATGAAGAAATAGAAAATGAAGAGGAAGAACAAAACAAAGATTTTAAAGAATCAAAAAATCATAAACTTTCTGATAAAGAAATTAAAGCTAAGGAACATTTGGAACAAACTTTTGAAATTACTAAAAATATAAGTTATGCAGATATTGAATTTAAAAATAGAAAAAATAGAGACATAGAAAGAGAATAATATTATAAAAGATGTTTTGTATTTTAAGTACAATTCATCTTTTTTTGTATTTTTTTTATTAAAAAGAATATAATAAAAAGAGATGCTAGTGTTTTTGTGACAAAGCAATGTTTTTGTGGCACAGTAATGCCTTTGGAGCCGGAGCAAAAAATACTACTATGGAGCAGCGCTTTTTAACTCTGGACCAAAAAGATATTAGTTGATTTCAAAACACTGAGGTATTAAGGGAGGAGAGTTGATATGGTAAAAGAATTTGCACTTATTGGAGGAGATTTAAGGACAATAAAATTAGCAAAAATACTTGCAAAAGAAGGTAATATGGTATATACTTATGGCTTAGAAAAGGCAGAGGAACTTAAGGAAAACAAAAATATTATATTTTGTGGAAAATTAATAGAAGCAGTAAAAATGGTTCAAGTAGTAATAGGGCCAATACCATTTTCTAGTGATGGAATAAACATAAATATGCCATTTAGTGAAGGTAAATTATCAATAAGAGAGTTTATGCATAATCTAAATGCTAAAATTTTAATAGCAGGTACAATAGCACCAGATGTTTACGAATTAGCAAATGATGAATATATAGAAATAGTAGATATCATGAAAAGGGAAGAATTAGCAGTATTAAATACAATAGCAACAGCAGAAGGTGCTATAGAAATAGCAATAGCAAATACAAATAAAATATTGCATGGAAGTAATGTACTTGTTCTAGGGTTTGGAAGAATTGGAAAAGTTTTGGCTAGAAAACTTGCAGGATTATCTACAAAAGTAACATGTGCAGCTAGAAAAGAAGAAGATTTGGCATGGATAAAAGCATATGGACATAAAGCAACAAATATAAATTTAATAGGAAAAAACTTAAGCGAATTTGATGTTATAATAAATACAGTTCCACAAATGATTTTAACAGCAGAAAAAATGGAATATGTAAAAACAGAATGTTTGTTAATTGATTTAGCATCAAATCCAGGAGGAATAGATAAAAAAGCTGCTAAAGAAAAAGGTTTACAGTTGGTTTGGGCGTTAGCATTACCAGGAAAAGTTGCACCAACAACTACAGCTGAATTTATTAAAGATACAATTTATAATATTTTAAAAGAAATTTACAAATAATTATTCGGAAAAGTGCTTTTGGGGACGGAGCAGTGCTTTTGGGGACGGAGCAAAAAAACACTACCGAAGGCAGATGTTTTTTTGCTCCGTCCCCAAAAGCATTCCAAAAAACGTTAACACTGTCTGAATTATGAAAGGTGTTTTTTGAGTCCGGCCCCGAAAACACCTTAAGGAAGGAAGGAAAAAAATGAACGAAATTTTACAAGCATTAATTTTAGGAATAGTACAAGGATTAACAGAATTATTACCAATATCAAGTTCAGCACACTTGAATTTAATACCATGGGTATTTAACTGGAGTGAAATATCACCAAGTTTTGATGTAGCATTACATTTTGGAACATTATTAGCAATAGTAATATTTTTCTTTAAAGATTGGATTGGATTAATTAAAGGAGGATATAAGCAAGTAGTAAAAAAAGAAAAAACACCAGAAGGAAGAATGTTTTGGTATCTTGTAGCAGCAACAATACCAGGTGGTGCAATAGGCTTTTTACTAGATCATTTTGTAGGAGATGCATTAGGAAAAATGCCATTAGTAATAGCAAGTGCATTAATAATAATGGGAATTATATTATATGTAGCAGATAAAAAAGCACCATCAAAAACAAAATATGAAGATATGACTTTTAAACAAACATTTTTAATAGGATTATCACAAGCCCTAGCATTTATACCGGGAGTATCACGTTCAGGAGTAACAATGACTACTGGAAGATTAATGGGAGTTGATAGAGAATCAACAGCAAAATACACATTTTTATTATCAACACCTATAGTTTTAGGAGCAACATTATATAAATTTAAGGACTTTGTGTTTAATATTCCATTTGTAGTTGGAGTTGTTGCAAGTTTTATAACAGGTTTATTTGTAATAAAATTCTTATTAGAATATTTGAAAAAAGGAAGTTTCAAGGTTTTTGCTATATATAGAGTTGTAATAGGATTAGCTATTATAGGATTATACATATCAAGAATATAGAATAGATGTAAAAATAATTGGAGTTGTTAATATGTTAGAAAAAATAAATACCCCAGAGGATGTAAAAAAATTAAACTTACAAGAGAAAAATCAATTAGCTGAGGATATTAGAAAATACATATTAGAAGTAGTTTCACAAAATGGTGGACATTTAGCTTCAAACTTAGGAGTTGTAGAGCTAACAATAGCTCTACACAGTGTATTTAATGAGCCTATAGACAAAATTGTATGGGATGTAGGCCATCAGACTTATGTGCATAAGATTTTAACAGGTAGAAAAGAAGAATTGAAAAATATAAGAAAATTAGGTGGTATAGCAGGTTTCCCAAAAACAAAGGAATCTGCTTATGATTGCTTTAATACAGGACATAGTAGTACATCTATATCAGCAGCACTTGGAATGGCAAGAGCAAGAGATTTAAAAGGGGAAAACAATAGTGTTATTGCAGTTATAGGTGATGGAGCATTGACTGGTGGAATGGCAATAGAAGCATTAAATGATGCAGGATTTAGCAAATGCAAAATGACAGTTATTTTGAATGACAATGAAATGAGCATATCTCAAAATATTGGCGGATTAAATATGTTTTTAAGTAAATTAAGAACAAAAAAATTATATACAAAATCAAATATATCAGGAAAAAAGATAATAGGAAAAATACCAGTAATTGGAAAACCGATTGTAAAAATAGTTCAAAAGTTAAAAAGAAGTGTTAAACAATTGATAATACCAAAAATGTTTTTTGAAGATATAGGATTTACATATTTGGGACCAGTAGACGGCCATAATATAGAACAACTAGAAAATATTTTGAAATTGAGCAAACAAGTTGATACACCAGTATTAATACATGTATTAACTAAAAAGGGAAAAGGATATAAAATAGCAGAAGAAAATCCGGACAAATTCCATGCAACAGGACCATTTGATTTAAAAACAGGAGAGCCAAAAAAGGCAAAAGGCCTAGATTACTCAAAAGTTTTTGGAAACAAATTAGTAGAATTAGCAGAAAAAAATAATAAAATTGTAGCAATAACTGCATCAATGAAAGATGGTACAGGCCTAACAAAATTTCAAAAACAATTTCCAAAAAGATTTTTTGATATAGGAATAGCTGAACAACATGCAGTAACATTAGCAGCAGGAATGGCAACACAAGGGCTAATACCAGTAGTTCCAATATATTCGTCATTTTATCAAAGAGCATATGACCAAGTAATACATGATATAGCAATACAAAATTTACATGTAATATTATGTGTAGACAGAGCAGGAATTGTAGGAGCAGATGGGGAAACACATCAAGGACTATTTGACATGGCATTTTTTAGACTAGTTCCAAATTTAGTAATAATGGCACCAAAAGATTTTAAAGAACTTGAAGAAATGTTAGAATTTGCTGTAAATATTGAAAAGCCAGTTGTTATTAGATATCCACGAGGTGGAGAAGACAAAAATATTAAATTTGAAATACATAACAAAATAGAATTAGGAAAATCAGAGATTTTAAAAGAATTTGACAATGATAAGATAGAAGCCCTTGAAAACCAAAATTTAGAAGATGTGGAAATTAATGAAAATAAAGAAAAACCAAAAAATGTTTCTGTAATTGCTATAGGAAAAATGGTTCCAAGAGCAATGAAAATTGCAAAAAAAGAAGAAAATAATGGTAATAATGTATGTGTAGTAAACAGCAGATTTTTAAAACCATTTGATAGAACAAACATATTAAAAATTCTGAAAAAATCAGACAAAGTCATAACAATAGAAGATGGTACAATAATAAATGGATTAGGAACAATAATAAAAGAAATTATAGCAGAAGAAAATCTTGAAAATATAGAAATAGAAACACAAGCATATCCAGATGAATTTATTCAACATGGTTCAGTAGAACAATTAGAAGATATGTATTTAGGAAAAATAGAAGTTTGAAAAAATTGGTTTTGAAAGATAGCAAGGATATGAAAGTTTTTGTTACTATGAAAGCATTTTAGAAAAAATGAAAGGAATGGATTTTTTATGGACAAGCAAGAAGTTTTAAAGGAATATAGGAAACAAGAAGATAGAATATTACTTTCTCAGATATTAGATAAAATTGAAATGGCTGAAAAAAAAGATCAAATTCAATATACTGATTTTTTAGATATGTATCAGGTGGCACTTGTAAAAAAATTTTTAAATAAAATACAATTGCAAGATTATATTTTATATGGTGGATTTGAAGAAGCTGAAAGAAAAATTGCAATTTTTTATTCAGAAAAATACAACAAAGAAATGATAGAAAAAAATTACTCAAAAATGATAAAAATTATAAGAATTAAGCTTGGCAAAGAAGAAGTTGGAAAATATACACATCGTAACTATTTAGGTGGAATAGTTAAATTAGGGATGAAAAGAGAAAAAGTAGGAGATATTCTAGTATCAAATGATGGAGCAGATATTATTGTAAAACAAGAAAGTGCAGAGATATTATCAAAAGACTTAGGAACACTTACAAGATTTCAAAATAGTAAAATAGAAATTACAAATATAGCAGAATTAAGAGCTCCTGAGATTAAAGTCGAGGAAATAGATATTATAGTACCATCTTTACGATTAGATAATATTGCTTCTGATTTAGCAAAAACTTCAAGAAGTAAAATAGTGCAAGTCATGGCTCAAGAAAGAGTATTTGTTAATGGTCAATGTGAGACAAAGCCCTCAAAATCTGTAAAAATGGGAGATGTTATTACTATTAGAGGAAAAGGAAGATTTGTTGTTAAAGAAATTAAAGCTAATACAAGAAGTGGAAGAATGGTTTTAGAAATTGAAAAATATGTTTAAAATTAGTTTGCAGAATTTATAAAAAATAGTAATCTTAAAATATATGCGATTTTTTAAGATTACTATTTTTATAAGTGTAAATGTTATTAGTGTCCGCTTTTGTTCTACATTTTCTAAAATTAAACTCATCAAAATCCCATTGTTATTGCCATAATAGTTTTTTCTAATACCAATTTGTTTAAAATTTAATTTTTTATATAGATTTATTGCAGGAGTGTTTTGTTCATTGACTTCTAAGAAAATGGTTTTTAGTTTTAGTTGTTGAGCTTTTTGAATAATTGCTTGTAAGAGCTTGTATCCTGTTCCACAGTTTCTAGAATCTTTTTTTATAACAATGTTCATTAATTCAGCTTCATCTAAAATTATTTTTATTCCTGCAAAACCAAGTATATTATCTTGACTATTTTTTATTACAAAATATATTGAATTCTGGGAATTTAATTCATCTTCTAATGTTTGATATGACCAAAAATTATCATATTCTGTAATTAAATTATCTTTAATATTTTGTAAATCTTTTTTTTCCATTTTTAATATTGAATAATCCATTTTTGATTTCATTCCTTTTTCAGTTTACATATTTTTAAGTTTTTCTTCAAGTTGCCTTTGAGCTTGAGGTTTTCTAAGGTAAAGAGGCAATAAATCTTTATCTGGGCCAGATTTTATAAAAGCATCATATCCGGCTATGGCTAAAGAAAAAGAATTAAGGTCATTAATAGAAGAATTAATTAATATAGCTGAGTCAAAATGTTGTTTTATTAGATCACTGTAAATTATAGCTCCATCACCAACAAAAAAGATATTTGAATAATTATTTAATGAATTTAGTGCATTTTCTACAGTATCTGCTGTAGGCTCAATTAATGTTGTACAAATATCATTTTCAAATTTATATAATGCAAAATAACAATTACTATTTTTGCAATCAATAATACTGCAAACAGTTCCTGAAAATTTAGCTCCTTGTGAAATTTTTACATTATATGCAAGGCTTTGTAAAGAACTAATACCAATGCAATTTATTGTTTTACTATCACAAAATGCTTTTGCAGTAGCAATACCAATTCTAATTCCAGTAAAAGAACCAGGGCCTTTATCACAAACAATTAATTCTATATTGTTTAAGCTTAGATTAGTTTGATTAAAAGCTTTTTCTATCATAGGCATTAAATTTTCTGAATGAGTTCTGCTAGTATCTGCATCTAAAGTGCAAAGTACATCTTTATTTTCTAAAATTGAAACACCACATATATTACTAGCAGTGTCTATACTTAAAATTTTCATATTAAAATTCAGTCCTTTCTACACAAAGAAGGTTATTTGACTACGATCTTCAATATTGTGTTTCTATAATTATATAAAGTTCTAAAAAGTATGTCAATATAAAATTTTGAAAAAAGCTTGCAATTTGTGAAAAAGTTTGGTATAATTTGGTTTGTAAAAAACACATAAAGCTAATTTGAAAGGGTGTGCTAGCAAAAGCTAGTCCGATTCAAGTGTAAACTTTGTGGAAGTAAAAACAAAAAGGGAGGAATTTAAAATGGCAGTAGTTGCAATGAAACAATTACTAGAAGCAGGTGTTCACTTTGGACATCAAACTAGAAGATGGGATCCAAAAATGGCAGAATACATATTCCAAGCCAGAAATGGAATTCACATTATCGATTTACAAAAAACATCAAAAAAATTAGATGAGGCTTATGCATTCTTAAAAGAACAAGCTGAAGAAGGGAAAACAGTATTATTTGTTGGAACAAAAAAACAAGCACAAGAATGTATGAAAGAAGCTGCAATCAAATGTGGAATGTACTATGTTGATCAAAGATGGTTAGGAGGAATGTTAACAAACTTCGAAACAATCAGAACTAGAGTACAAAGATTAAAAGACTTAGAAACAATGCAAGAAGATGGAACATTTGATGTATTACCTAAAAAAGAAGTTATCTTATTAAAGAAAGAAATGGAAAAACTAGAAAGAAACTTAGGTGGAATCAAAGATATGGAAGAAATACCAGGAGTTATTTTCTTAGTAGATCCTAAAAAAGAAAGAATAGCAATATTAGAAGCTAGAAAATTAAATATTCCAGTAATCGGATTAGTAGATACAAACTGCAATCCAGAAGATGTTGATTATGCTATTCCTGGAAATGATGATGCAATTAGAGCTGTAAAATTAATAGCAGATGTAATGGCAAATGCAGTTATTGAAGGTAGACAAGGTGAAAGTTTTGAAGCTGTTGAAGAACAAGATATATCAGAAGAAGCAACTGATATGGAACAAGTTGTAGAATCAACAGAAGAAACAGCTGAATAATATAGAAAATTATATTGTTAATTAAAGGGCGAGCATCGCTCGTGCGAAAATATTCGGACGTGGCGGTAGCTCGCTTTTAATAAATAGAAGGAGGAATTTTAAGATGGTTACAGCAAGTTTAGTTAAAGAACTAAGAGAAAAAACAGGTGCAGGAATGATGGACTGCAAAAAAGTTTTAACAGAAACAGATGGAGATATGGAAAAAGCAATTGAATTATTAAGAGAAAGAGGAATTGCAAAAGCAGCTAAAAAATCAGGAAGAGTTGCAGCAGAAGGTTTAGTAGAAGCTGTTATATCAGAAGATGGAAAATCTGGAGCAATTATAGAAGTAAACTCAGAAACAGACTTTGTTGCTAAAAATGAAGAATTTAAAACTTTTGTAGAAAATGTAGCAAATCAAGTTTTAAAAACAAATCCAAAAGATGTAGAAGAATTATTAGCACAACCAGCTATGTTTGAAGAAGGAAAAACAGTTCAAGAAGCATTAGTTGGAAAAATAGCAACAATAGGAGAAAATTTAACTATAAGAAGATTTGCAAGATTTGAATCAGAAGGATTAGTTGAAAAATATATCCATGGTGATGGAAAAATTGCTGTTTTAGTTAATATGAAAAAAGGTGATAGCACAGTTGCTAAAGATATTTGTATGCAAATTGCAGCAGCTAGACCTGAATATGTAAGAAGAGAAGATGTTCCAGAAGAAAGAGTTGCTAAAGAAATGGAAATTCTAAAAGTTCAAACAATGAATGAAGGAAAACCAGAAGCTATAGCAGAAAAAATAGTACAAGGTAGAATTGGAAAATTCTATGAAGAAATCTGCTTAGTAGATCAAGCATTTGTAAAAGATTCAAACATGAAAGTTTCTGAATTATTAAAACAAAAAGATGCAGATGTTGTAGAATTTGCAAGATTTGAAAAAGGTGAAGGAATCGAGAAAAAAGAAGAGAACTTTGCTGAAGAAGTTATGAAACAAATAAAATAATTAATATAAGAAATTAAAGGTATATCAGATTGTGGTATACCTTTTTTTCTCTTATAGAAAAGTTCTTTGAATTTCCTATAATAAAAAATAACAATGCATAGAAAAATATTAAGAAAATCTTAAAAAATGCTGTACTTTTTTCAAATTTATGATAAAATGGGTGTGACAAAAAAAGATGTACAAAAATTAGAATTAATGATAAAATATGTTGTACAGAATTTGTAAATATTTTAAGGAGAGTGGAAAAATTGTCAGAACCAAAATACAAAAGGGTATTACTAAAATTGAGTGGAGAAGTATTAGCTGGAGAACAAAAGACAGGTGTTAATGCCGAAATAGTAGGAAAAATATGTGATAAAATAAAAGAAGTAGTAGAGATGGGAGTACAAGTAGCAATAGTAGTTGGCGGAGGAAATTTCTGGAGAGGTAGAAATGGTCACCAAATGGAAAGGACAACAGCTGATTATATGGGAATGTTGGCAACAGCTATGAATGGGTTGGCTTTACAAGATGCTTTAGAGGCAAGAGGTGTATATTCAAGAGTTCAAACAGCAATAGAAATGAGAGAAATTGCAGAACCTTTTATACAAAGAAAAGCTGATAAACATTTAAATAGAGGAAGAGTAGTTATTTTTGCTTGTGGTACAGGACATCCTTATTTTACAACTGATACTGCAGCAGTTTTAAGAGCAACAGAAATTGGTGCAGATATAATTTTATTGGGTAAAAATATTGATGCTGTTTATTCAGCAGATCCAAAATTGGATCCAACAGCTGAGAGATATGATGAGATTTCTTATATGGAAGTTCTTGAGAAAGATTTGAAGGTTATGGATTCAACAGCTACTGCTTTATGTAGAGATAATAATATGCCTTTACTTGTGTTTGGAATTTCTGACCCAGAAAATATAGTTAGGGCTATTAGAGGAGAAAAAATTGGCACAATAGTAAGGTAATTGGAACATAATTACAATTTTGGCTGCGTTAACTTTCATTTAAAACGCGGTTACATACACAAAGTATGCGCCCTTGCCTTTTAAATAAAAGTTGCCTTGCCAAAATTTAATTCTGTTCCAATTAAGAGGAAGAAGAATAATTACAATTTTGGCTGCGTTATTTTCAGCTAAAATGCGGTTACATACACAAAGTATGCGCCCTTGCCTTTTTAAATAAAAGTTGCCTTGCCAAAATTTAATTCTGTTCCAATTAAGAGGAAGAAGAGTAATTACAATTTTGGCTGCGTTACTTTCAGTTAAAATGCAGATATAGATTTTAAAATTTAAATTAAGAAAGGATTGTGAATAGATATGGATTATTCAAATATGAGAGAAAAAATGGAAAAGACAATTAGTGTTTTTTCAGAAAAATTATCAGAGGTAAGAGCAGGAAGAGCAAATCCTGCAATATTAAATAAGGTGAAAATAGATTATTATGGAACACCAACTCCAATTAATCAAGTAGCAGGAGTGTCTGTACCAGAGGCTAGATTAATAGTTATTCAACCATGGGATATAAGTGTATTAAAAGAAATAGAAAAGGCAATTTTAACATCAGATATAGGAATAAATCCTAATAATGATGGAAAAGTAATACGTCTAGCATTTCCAGAACTAAATGAAGAAAGAAGAAAAGAATTAGTAAAAGAAATTAAAAAAATGGCAGAAGAAGCAAAAGTTGCAGTACGTGCTAGTAGACGTGATGGAATAGAAAATGCTAAATCTGAACAAAAAGAAGGAAATATTACAGAAGATGAACTAAAACAGGCAGAAGTTGAAATTCAAAAAATAACAGATGCTAAAGTTGAGGAAATAGATAAAATTTTAGCTGACAAAGAAAAAGAAATAATGACTATATAGAACATTTATAGCAAATAATATTTTTAAATTATTATAAATATAATAATAAAAAGGCTAATAAAAAAGGAATGAAATCAATGAATTTTAAAGAAGAGTTGCAATCATATCAATTAGTAATAAATAATGAATTACAAAAATATTTAAGAAAAGAACAAGGATTAGAAGAAGTATTGCATCAGTCAATGGAATATAGTTTAATGGCAGGAGGAAAAAGATTAAGACCAATTTTAGTATTAGCAACATATAGTTTGTTAAAAGATACAGCATATGAAAAATGTTTTCCATATGCTGTAGCAATAGAAATGGTACATAATTTTTCTCTTATTCATGATGATTTACCAGGAATTGATAATGATGATTTTAGACATGGAAAACCAACAAATCATAAAAAATTTAATGAGGCAACAGCAATATTGGCTGGTGATGCTTTATTAAATAATGCTTATATAGTTATAAGTAATGATTTAATAAAAAATAGTGGTAATAGTGAAATAGGTGCAAAATTGCAAGTCTTTAATGAATTTTCTGTTGCGATTGATAAAATGATAGCAGGAGAATATGTAGACACAGAGTTCGAGGGTAAAAATATTTCTATAGAAGATTTGAAATATATTCATGAAAATAAAACTGGAGCATTACTAACTTTATGTGTTAGAATGGGTGCAATATTAGCAAATGCAACTCAGGAAGATTTACAAAATTTAACAGAGTATTCACAAAAAATAGGTTTGGCTTTTCAGGTAAAAGATGATATTTTGTCAGAAGAAGGAGACGAAAAGGAATTAGGAAAGCCTGTTGGAAATGATAAAGAAAGAAACAAATGCACATATGTTTCAAAATATGGATTAGATGGAGCAAAAAATATATTAAATGAGCTAATTAAACAAGCGATAAATTGTTTAGATAAATATGGCGAAAAAGCAGAATTTCTTAAAAATCTAGCAGAATATATACGTGATAGAAAAAAGTAAAATGAGTGCTATATTTTATAAAATAAATAGATTTAGCTTTAAGGAAGGAATGGAATTTTAATATGAACTTAGAAAAAGAAAACTTACCTAAACATATTGCAATAATAATGGATGGAAATAGAAGATGGGCCAAAGCTAAAGGAAAACCAGCAGGATTTGGACATAGAGAGGGTGCAAAAGTTTTAGAAAAAATAGTAAGATATGCTAATAAAATAGGTATTGAACATATTACAGTATATGCTTTTTCAACTGAAAATTGGAAAAGAGCAGAAGAAGAAGTTTCAACTTTGATGGCTTTATTCCAAAGCTATTTGGATGATTATAGTAAAAGAGCAGATTCTGAAAATATAAAAGTAAAAATTATAGGTAATAGAAAAGGTCTTTCTGATAAAATGATTTCTAGTATAGAAAAATGTATGGAAAGAACAAAAAATAATACAGGTATTGTATTTAATATTGCTTTAAATTATGGTGGTAGAGAGGAGTTATTAAATGTAACTCGTAAAATAGCAGAAGATGTAAAAAATGGTGTATTACAACCAAATGATATACAAGAAAATGATATAGAAAAATATTTATATACACAAGGTCAACCAGATCCAGATTTACTTATTAGAACAAGTGGTGAAAAACGTTTAAGTAATTTTTTGCCATGGCAATTATCTTATTCAGAATTTTTATTTATAGATAAAAATTGGCCAGATTTTACAGAAGAAGATTTAAATCAGGCAATTGTTGAATATCAAAAAAGAACAAGAAAATTTGGAGCAAATTAAAAATATACAAAATTAAGTAAAAGGAGAACTAAGAGAATATGGATGTAAAAAGGATCACATCAGCATTATTAGGATTCCCATTAGTCGTAATAATTTTTTTAATAGGAAATAAATATATAGTAGATATATTGATAGCAATAGTAGCAATGTTAGGAATGTTTGAATATTTTAAGGCTATTTCAAAAGTATGCAAACCAGTAAAATGGGTGGGATATTTAAGTTGTTTAAGTATAGCTTTTATTCATGTTATACCTAGTGCTTGGCTAAATACAGTTGTAACATTGTCTGTGCCAACAATTTTAGCAATTTTGTTTTTAAATATAATTGCAACAGATATGAGAGTAAATTTTAAAGATATTGCTTATACTTTTATAGGGATATTTTATATAGTATTTTTCATGATGTTTATAGCATTTATTAATGGAATGCCAAATGGAAATATTAATGTTTGGTATGCTATTATAGCAGCTTGGGGAACAGATATATTTGCTTATTTTTTTGGAAAACATTTAGGAAAACATAAATTTAGTAAAGTTAGTCCTAAAAAATCTATAGAGGGGTGTATAGCAGGAACAATTGGTGCGGTTGTATTGATGTTAGGATATACATATTTTGCAAATACATATTGGGGAGTTAGTTATTCTTATGGATATATTGCTATTATTGGTGTTATACTAAGTTTGATTGGACAAATTGGAGATTTTTCAGCTTCGAGTATTAAAAGATATGTTGATATAAAAGATTTTAGTAATTTAATTCCAGGTCATGGTGGAATGTTAGATAGAATTGATAGTTTATTATTTTTAGCACCTTTTGCTTATGCATTCTTTACATTACTTTAATATTTATTTGTATAATTGTTAAATATGTGCAAGTTAAAAATAAATGTAGGCTAAAATATTTGATAACTAGATATAATAATGCTAGAATTTGTTATATTAATTTAGGAGGCGATTATTATAACTATTGTAACTGTTTTAATATCAGCACTTAAGATCGTATTTTTATTAGGATTTCTTATACTTATACATGAATCAGGTCATTTGCTTGTAGCAAAATTGTGTAAAGTAAAAGTAAATGAATTTGCTATTGGTTTTGGGCCTGTAATTTGGAAGTATCAAGGAAAAGAAACTAGATATGCTTTACGTGCAATTCCATTAGGTGGTTTTTGCAATATGGAAGGAGAAGAAGAAAGGTCAGAAGTATCTGGCTCTTTTTCAAAAGCGAGCATCCCAAGAAGAATAGCAATAGTTGCAGCAGGTGCAACAGTAAATATCATATTTGGTATAATAGTGTATTTTATACTTATGTCTTGCATTGGTATGTATGTTGGTACAGAAGATACCTTTGTGAATCATATAAAGTTTGCTGGCAGAGAAACAGGTCAACTTTTTGTGTCATTGTTTGATAGTTTAAAACAGTTATTTACTGGAAAGATAGGTGTTGATCAAATGATGGGTCCTGTTGGGATATCAGAGGTTGTGGCAAAGACTACAGGAGTACAAGAGTTTATATATTTGTTGTCAGTTGTTTCACTATCACTTGGTGTAACAAATTTATTGCCAATTCCAGCTTTAGATGGTGGTAAGATTTTGTTATTGATTATTGAGGCTATTCGTAGAAAACCTTTGAGTGAAAAATTTGAAATTAATATTCAACTATTAGGGTTTTCATTATTAATTGCATTGTCAATGTATATTACTTATCACGACATCACTCGTCTAATTTGAACAGAATTACAATTTTGGCGGCGTTAACTTTCATTTAAAACGCGGTTACATACACAGAGTATGCGCCCTTGCCTTTTAAATAAAAGTTGCCTTGCCAAAATTTAATTCTGTTCAAATTAAGGAATAAATGAAATAATTACAATTTTGGCGGCGTTAACTTTCATTTAAAACTTAGGTTACATACACAGAGTATGCGCCCTTGCCTTTTAAATAAAAAGTTGCCTTGCCAAAATTTAATTCTGTTCAAATTAAGGAATAAATGAAATAATTACAATTTTGGCAGAATATATGGGGGAAGGAATGTGAAAGAATGGCAGAACCACAAGTACAATTAAAAAAAGTAAAAGAAATATTTAGTGATTATAAAACAAGAGCTAATATAATGGAAGCAAAAATTTTAGAACTAAATTTACTAAAGAAAAAGAAAATTTTGGAATTAATAATAGAATCAGATGAATATATAGAAATAAAAGAATTGTGGTATCTTGAAAAGTATTTAAGAGAAAGATTTTTATTTGAAAATATCGAATTGGAAATAAAATATACAGATGATGTTAAAATAAAATCTATAGAGGAAGAATGGACGAATTTAATATGTTATATGACACATAAATATCCATTAGCTAAACCTATGTTGCTATTAAAAAGCAAGATTGAAGTTTTAGATAAGATTATAAATGTAAAAATGCATATAAGAGGTGCAGAATTCTTAAAAGCCAAAAAAACAGATGTAATTTTACAAAAAATGATTAAAAATATTTTGGGAAAAGATTATAAAATAGAGCTAGAGGAAGATATAGACAAAGAAGAAATAAGAAAATATCATGAAAAAATGAGGAAACAAGAAGAAGAGGAAATCCAAAGGGCACAATCTATTGCAGAAGGTATGCAAAATGAACAAAGTAGTGAATTTGGAGATAATAGTAATTCACAATATAATGCTCAAAACAATACTGCATCAAGTAATGATGGAACACATACTAAAGGTGAAAGCCCTAGTAAGCAAGAAGAATATAATGACCCAGATTATCGCATGCCAACAGATATGGATGGATATATGCCACCTCAAGATATGCTACCAGAAGATGTAATTCCTGAGATTGCTGGAGAATTGCAATATATTATGGGTAAACCATCAAAAGCAAAAGAAAAGAGAATAAAAATTAAAGATATAACTGCAAATGATGGAAGGGTAACATTAGAAGGAAGAATAATATCAAGCCAGGCAAGAGAAACAAAATCTGGAAAAGGTATGATAATACTAGAATTGTATGATGGTACTGGTACAATTACATGTAAATCATTTGCAAAAGATATTAAAGAAGGAAATGAAATAGTAGAAAAAATTAAAAATGCAAAAGCAATAAAATTAATAGGAAAAGCAGGTCTAGATACTTATGCAGGTGATGTAACAGTAATTGCAAATACTATTATAGAAACAGATTCAGAAGTACCAGAATTACCAACAGAAGCAGAAGATACACCATTAATTTATGGAAATAACATAAATATAACAGAACCAATAGTTAAAATAGAAAATTTAGGTGTTGATGATGGCAAAGTTTGTATAGATGGAGAAGTTATAGGTGTAGAAGAAAAGCCAATCAAAAATCAAAAAGTAATATTAAGTATTGACATATATGATGGTACAAGTACAATGACTTGCAAAGCTTTTGTTCAAAATGAACAATGTAAAAAGGTTGTAAAAAGGTTAAAAGGTGCTAAAGGTGTACGCTTGGCTGGAACTGCTCAAATGGATAGCTTTTCTAATGAGCTTACTATAATGGTAAATACTATTATAGAATCAGAAGGAATAAAAAAAGAGATAAGACAAGATAATAGTGAAGTTAAAAGAGTAGAATTACATATGCATACAAAAATGAGTCAAATGGATGCGATGACTTCTGCAACAGATTTAATAAAAAGAGCTATGAAGTGGGGAATGAAGTCAATTGCTATAACAGACCATGGAGTAGTACAAGCTTTCCCAGAAGCTCATAAATTGTTAGGTGTAGATAATCCAGACATGAAGATTATTTATGGTGTAGAGGCATATTTGGCGCCAGATAATACTAAATCAATATATAATTCTAAAGGACAACCATTAGACACAACATATTGTGTACTAGATTTGGAAACAACTGGTTTTTCTGCTATAAATGACAGGATAACAGAAATTGGTGTTATGAAATATAAATCTGGTGAAGTAATAGGCGAATTTAGTGAATTTGTAAATCCAGAAAGACATATCCCAGAAAGAGTAACTGAAGTAACTAATATTACAGATGATATGGTAAAAGATGCAGATACAATAGAAAAAGTTTTTCCAAGATTATTAGAATTTTTAGGGAAAAATTGTGTAATAGTTGCACATAATGCTAATTTTGATGTAGGATTTTTAAAACAAAATGCAAAAGTATTGGGTTATGATTTTGATTATACATATTTAGATACATTAAGTTTAGCAAAAGATTTATTTCCAGATTATAAAAAATATAAATTAGGAAAAATTGCAGAAAATTTAGGAATAAAAGTAGAAGTTGCACATAGGGCTTTAGATGATGTTGATACAACTGTAAAAGTTTTTAGAGTTATGTTAGAAATGTTAGAAAAAAGAGGAGCTAATACAATTGATGATATAGATAGAGTTGCAGCTGATAAAGAAGCTAAAAAGGAAGAGTATAAAAAATTAAAAACATATCATGCAATTATTTTGGCTACAAATTATGTAGGTTTACGTAATTTATATAGATTGGTTTCATTATCACATGTTAATTATTTTTATAGAAAGCCTCGTATATTAAAAAGCTTGTATAAAAAATATTCAGAAGGTTTGATACTAGGAAGTGCTTGTGAAGCAGGAGAATTATATCAAGCAATAGAACAAGGAAAAAGTGATGAAGAACTAGAAGAAATAGCACAAGATTATGATTACTTAGAAATACAACCAATAGGAAATAATGAATTCTTAGTTAGACAAGGAATAATGAGAGATGATGAAGAACTAAGAGATATAAATAGAAAGATTGTGGCATTAGGAGAAAAATTAAATAAATTAGTTGTAGCAACATGTGATGTACATTTTATGGACCCACAAGATGAGATATATAGACGTATGTTGCAAGCAGGACAAAAATATGATGATGCAGATGAGCAAGCTCCTTTATATTTAAGAACGACAGAAGAAATGCTAAAAGAATTTAGTTATTTAGGAGAAGAAAAAGCATATGAAGTAGTTGTAACAAATACAAATAAAATATCTGATATGTGTGAGCAGATAAGCCCAATTTCACCAGAAAAATGTCCGCCACATATACCAGGATGTGAAGAAACTATAAAAAATATTGCATATAGTAAAGCACATGAATTATATGGAGATCCATTACCAGAAATAGTACAAACTAGATTAGATAAAGAGTTGGACTCAATTATAAAAAATGGATTCTCAGTTATGTATATTATAGCTCAAAAACTAGTGTGGAAATCAAATGCAGATGGATATATAGTAGGTTCCAGAGGTTCGGTAGGGTCATCTTTTGTGGCAAATATGACAGGTATTACAGAGGTAAATTCTTTGCCAGCACATTATAGATGTCCAAATTGCAAATATTCAGATTTTACAGATTATGGTGTAAAAAACGGATTTGACTTACCAGATAAAGATTGTCCAAAATGTGGCCACAAATTTGCAAAAGATGGAATGGACATACCTTTTGAAACATTTTTAGGATTTAATGGAGATAAAGAGCCAGATATAGATTTAAACTTCTCTGGAGAATATCAAGCAAAAGCACATAGATATACAGAAGTTATATTTGGGAAAGGTACAACATTTAAAGCAGGAACAATAGGAACAGTAGCAGAGAAAACAGCTTTTGGATATGTTAAAAATTATTTTGAAGAAAGACATATACCAGTAAATAATGCAGAAATTAAAAGATTATCAGAAGGATGTACAGGAATAAAAAGAACAACAGGTCAGCATCCAGGAGGAATAATAGTTGTACCCAAAGGAAGAGAAATATATGAATTTTGTCCGGTACAACATCCAGCAGATGATCCAAATTCGGATATAATAACAACACATTTTGATTATCACTCAATAGATGCAAACTTGTTAAAACTAGATATTCTGGGCCATGATGATCCAACAGTAATACGTATGTTACAAGATATAACAGGAATAGATCCAACAAAAGTACCATTAGATGATAAAGAAACAATGTCAATATTTAGTTCAACAAAAGCATTAGGAGTAACACCAGAACAAATAAAATCAGAAGTAGGAAGTTACGGAATACCAGAATTTGGAACAAAATTTGTAAGAGGAATGTTAGTAGATACAAAACCAACAACATTTGATGAGTTGATACGTATATCTGGATTATCGCATGGAACTGATGTGTGGTTAGGTAATGCACAAAGTTTGATTGAACAAGGAACAGTAACATTAACAGAGGCAATATGTTGTCGTGATGATATAATGATATATTTAATAAAACAAGGTTTGCCACCAAATCCAGCATTTAAAATAATGGAAACAGTACGTAAAGGAAAGGCATTGAAAGACCCAGCAAAATGGGCTGAATATGTAGCATTAATGAAAGAACACAATGTACCAGATTGGTATATAAAATCATGTGAAAAAATAAAATACATGTTCCCAAAAGCCCATGCGGCAGCATATGTAACAAATGCATTTAGAATAGCATGGTTTAAGGTACATCAACCAAAAGCATATTATGCAGCATTTTTCTCAATAAGAGCGGCTGATGATTTTGATAGTGAAATAATGTGTTTTGGAAAAGAAAAAGTGAAAAATAAGATGAAAGAAATAGATTTATTAGGAAATAATGCAACTCCAAAAGACAAAACTATGTATCCAGTCTTAGAACTAGTCTTAGAAATGTATGAAAGAGGTTTTGACTTTCTACCGATAGATTTATATAAATCAAGTAGTACAAAATTCATAGTAGAGGAAGATGGAATAAGACCACCATTAAATAGTATACCAGGTTTAGGAACAGTAGCAGCACAAGGAATTGAAAATGCAAGAAAAGATGGTAAATTTATGTCAATAGATGATTTAAGAATTAGAGCTAAAGTAGGAGTATCTGTTACAGATTTACTTAAAAAATTCGGCTGTCTTGAAGGTATGAGCCAAAGTAATCAAATGAGCTTGTTTGGCTAGATATAAGATGATGCTTTTGGGGACGGAGCAAAAAAGCACTAAGTTTCTAATTTTAAATTGATTAACAAAAAAGCAAATCAAAATTTTTATATTGATTTGCTTTTTTGTATAGAAATTAAATTATAATTTTTATTTTTCATTTGCTAGGAAAAATTTATCTTGGGAATATAACATATTTGTTATCAGGTGTAAGATATCTTAAAGAAATAACGTTTTTTTTGTCTTCTGAAAATTCTAAAAGAATTATGGTATAGTCTTCTGGTAAGATAAAGCGTGTGATTTTTCCTTTACAATCTTTTTTTATTTTTACTTCTTGATGCTCATTTTGGAAAGTTTCCCAATTTTCTTCTAACCGTATAGCTTTTTTGTAATTTCCTTTCATGTTGTACTCCTCCCTGCAATGTTATAATTTTGATGGGATTAATATATCATATAAGTTGAAAAAATACAATGTTTTTTATAAAACATACTTAAAAAAAGCAAATCAAATTTATAAAAAGAAATGATTTGCTTTGTGTTATGTTATATACCAAATTGTTTTGTTATTTTAAATTACTCTTATTGCAATTTTTTTAATTCATCTTTACTTAGATTAGTAACTTTTTCTATTACTTCAATAGATATTTTTTCTTTTAGCATTTTTTTGGCAATTTCTTTTTTACCTTCTTCAATGCCTTTTTCATGTCCTTTTTTAAGTCCTTCTTCAACGCCTTTTTCGTGTCCTTTTTTAAGCCCTTCTTCAATGCCTTTTTTTAAGCCTTTGTCATATCCAGCAGCTTCTGTTGCATTTTGATCTAATATGTATTTTTCTCTCATTTCTGCTAAATAACGTTCGTGTTC
>CAKPOI010000012.1 GCA_934169775.1 uncultured Clostridia bacterium | reverse complement strand
AAGAAGAATTTGATATAGAAATTCCAGATAGTGATGCAGAAAAAGTTGTAACAGTAGGAGATGTAGTTGATTACATCAAAGAAAATGTACAATAATTAGTTTTATATATAAAGTCCCATATTTTATATATGGGACTTTAAAAAAATTAAAATTTAAGTTTTATGTATTTATAGTTTTTTATAAGTTCAGCTAGATAATTAAAGATATTTTTTTTGTTTATTGTTTCTGTTACTTTTATGTTGGTTTCTATAAGAATTTTTTCATTAATTTTACAAGTGATTGTTCCTATTTTTGAATTGATACTTATTGGTGCAGTTAGATTAGTTGTGCAATCAATCTGAACTGATATTTTTTCTATATCTTGTTTGTGTATTGGAATTATTGAATAGATGGGATTTATCATTTCTAAATTTATTATGTTTGTTGTGCCTTTTATGATTGTAAATGATGTTGAATTTTTTTCTTTCCAAGTTGTAAACTCTTTTTTCATTATTTCTTTAAGATTTACAGGTTCATAGTTTTTAAATGTATATTCTATTAATTTTATACTGTCACGAGTTCTAAAATTTTTTGTATCTGCTCCTAAAACTACACAAATTATGTCTAAATCGTTTCTTTTGCAACAGCTTACTAGACATCTATTTGCTCCATTTGTAAAACCAGTTTTTATTCCATATACTCCGTTGACATTTCCGAGTAGTTCGTTTGTATTTCTAATGGCTTTTGGATAACCATTTATTGTTACAGTATATTCTATAGTATTTACAATTGTTGCAAATGTTTTGTTTTTCATTGCGTAATTTGATAATAAAGCTAGCTCATATGCTGTTGTGTAGTGATTGTCATTATCTAATCCATGAGGGGTTTCAAAATGTGTACTTTTTAATCCGAAGTTCATTTGCTTTTTTGTTCATTAGTGTGGAAAAACCTTCAATATTATTTCCGCAATATTGTGCTAATGCAACTGCACAATCATTTCCTGATTTTAGCATTAGACCATATAGTAAATCTTTAATTGTTATTTTATCTCCTAGTTTTAATCCAAGTCTTGAACCTCCTATATTTGCTGCTTCTCTTGATATTTCTATAGTTTCTTTTAGATTGCAATTTTCTATTATGATTGTTGCTGTCATTATTTTTGTGGTTGATGCCATTTTTCTTTTTTGATTTTCGTTTTTCCCTAATAATATTGTGTTGCTATTTCTGTCTATTACTACATATGCTCGTGAATTTATTATTTTTTCTTCTGCTATATTTTTTCCATATACTGCTATAGGAAAGAATAATTGAATTATTAAAATTGTTGTGATTGTGATTTTTAATTGTGATTTTTTTATCATATTCATACCTCTGCTTAATTATATTGGTTTTTTAGTATTTTATTCGTAAAATATATATAAGAAATAATATATGTATATAAAAAATAATTTTTGAATGTGATTGGAGCAATCTTAAAATTTCTTAAATAAGTTAATGAATGAGCTTCACGTCGAGCGAAGCGAGGACCAAGATGAAGGAATTCATTAACTTACTTTAGAAATTCTTAGATTGCGTATTGAACCGAAAAAATTATTTTGAAATATACATATATTATTTCTTAATTATGTATAAAAGCTGTATAAAAATTTTGATAAAACCTTGATTTTAGCGACAAAATGTACTATAATTATATTGTGTGGAAAAGGGTTTTTTAATAAATATAATTAAAAGACTTATTTAGACGTTAATTTTATACTAAAATATGAATTATAAAAGGAGATTAAATATGAAAAGTAGAAAATTAAAATTAAGTATTTTATTATTTACAATTAGTTTATTTGCTATTTTATTTATACCACATTCTGTAGAAGCATCTACATCTTTAAATCCAAATTGGTATATTGGAATTAATGAATATAGAAGTAATACAACACCAGAAAATATGGGGTATTCTATAAAGATACCAAACAATCATTTAACAATAGATCAAGGATATAAAATCTGGGAAATAGTTAAATATAATAGTAATAATGAAAGTGATACAAATTATAGTACAGATCTTACATTGTATTGTGTTAAAGCAGGTGTAGGTTTTAGAGAATTAAGTACAGATACATCAACAGGAACAAGTAAACCTGCTATTAAAAGAGCAACATATACAACTTCATATAATTTAGTAAAAGATAAAGCTGAGTTATTAAGCCTAAAAGATAGAAATAGTACATTATATAGTTTGGTAAGTACAGACAATTATTATGGGATTTTAGCACTTGCTGATTTAATGTATATTCCAGAATCTTCAACAGTACAAGAAAAAACAGATTTAATAAATGCAGCATTAAAAGCTAATAATATTAATCCATTAAATTATAATACAGCTTTAACAGATGAGGATGTTGATGCAGTTCAACAAGCAGCATTATGGTATTTTACAAATTATGATGGAGGAGATTCTTATACGAATGTATTTAATCAATTAGGTAAAAAGACATGGTTATTCTATAAAACAACTTCAATGAGTGAATACAAAAGTTTACAAGATTATAATCCGATAGTTGATGGAAATCAAACTGGAGCTGGAAATGATAGAGATGAGCAAGCATGTTATTTATATGATTATTTAATAAATACAGCAAAAGCTAATATATCAAAATATAAAGATGGAACAACAACATCAAAAAGTAAAATTACATTATATACAGATCCAAATGTAGAAGATCATCAACCAGTAATTTCAATTGAAAAAGAAAAACCATTTGATATGGCATTAAGAAAATATATTACAAAGGTAACAACTAAGGAAGGTGCTACAACAGATTTATCAAGTTCAGCATCAACTACAAGAAATCCTTCAATTGATACAGCTACAATTGATACAGAATTTACAGCAACATATAAACACAGAAAAGATCCTGTAACTGTAAAAACAGGGGATATAGTTACATATAATATTTCAGTTTATAATGAAGGAAGTAAAGCTGGTAGAGTTACAAAAATTGTTGATCAATTACCAACTGGTTTAGTTTTTAGTAGTTTATCAGATAGTGCTAAAAATATTTATGATGCTGTTTGGGATGCTACTACAAATTCAGTGACATTTACAAGAAAATCAAGTAATACATCTAATTTAGCTGCATATGCAAGTGGAAACTTACAATCAGAAACAATTGAATTTACATGTACAGTGACTAAAAAGGCAAGTTCAACAGATAAAGAGATTTTGACAAATGTTGCTTGGATTGCAGAAGAATATAATGCAGTTGATAATCTTACAATAACAAAAACTGTTGGTGATGATAGAGATTCAGAACCAGATACAAAACCAAATGTAAATAAAGATAGTATGTCAGATTATAAGGGAAATACAGCTAATAAAAATGAATTAGGAGATTTAAACTATTTTTATAAAGGTGAACAAGATGATGATGACTTTGAAAAATTGGTTTTGTTACCAAATGAATTTGATTTAAAATTAATTAAACGTATTTCAGAAGTTAATAATGTAAAAGTTCCTGAAAGAATTAAAAGTGTTGATACAAGCAAATTAAATACAGTTGGTGCTGATGGTAAATTAGTTACAACAGCAACATATAAAATGGATAAAAATCCAGTAGCAGTAAAAAAAGGTGATATTATAAAATATGCTATAAGAGTATATAATGAAGGTGCTATGGATGGATATGCATCAGAAATTTCAGAAGATGTGCCAGAAGGATTAGAATTTGTTTGGTCTGAAAAATTAGAAGATGAGCTAGAAAAAGATACAACTTTATCACAAATTGAAAAAGATGCTATTTTATATAATCAATTATTATGGACACCAAAAACTATAAATAAAGATACAAATAAAATAGAAGTAGTTACTACAAATTATTTAGCTAAGGGTGAAGGTGCAGAAAAAACTGGAACAGGCACTAATTTAATTAAAGCTTTTGATTCAGCTACTCAAACTTTAGATTATAAAGAAGTTTATGTTTATATGAAAGTTATTTCAGATGACATTGGAGGAACAACTATAAGAAATGAAGCTGCTATTACAAAAGATACAGATTCAGATGGAAATGAAGTAACTGATAGAGATTCAACACCAGAGGACTGGAAAAAAGAAGATGATGACAAATATTATGATGATGATAAAAAATGGCCATCATATAAAGAAGATGACGAAGATTATGATAATATAATTTTACAAAATTTTGATTTAGCCTTAAGAAAATTTATAATAGCAGTAAGTCCAGATACAGAAATTTCAGATAGTGAATATTTGAAAAATACAAATGGAAATTATACAAGAGCACCACAAGTTGATACTTCAAAATTAAATACTGTAGGAGCAGATGGAAAATTAATTACAACAGCTATATATAATCATCCAAAAAATCCATTGGAAGTAAGTAGTAGTGATATTGTAGTATATATGTTAAGAGTATATAATGAAGGAGAAATTGATGGTTATGTAACAGAAATTAAAGATCATTTACCTCCAACATTAGAATTTGTAAATGGGGAATTTAATACAAAATATAATTGGAAAGTTTCAAAAGATGGAAGAACAGTAACAACAGATTATCTAAAAGATAGCAAAGTTGAAAAATATAGAAAAGATGCAAATGGAAAAATTGTTTTAAATTATATAGAAGTTCCAATTATGTGTAAAGTTAAAAATACAGTAAATGCAGGTGAAATAATAACAAATATAGCAGATATTACGAAATTTACAGATGGAGATAAAAATACAATAAAAGATAGAGATTCAGAAGAAGATAATGTAAATCTTCCTGAAGATAGTAAATTACCATCATATAAAGAGGATGAGACAGGAAATTATGTACCAGGACAACAAGATGATGATGATTTTGAAAAAGTAAAAATAAAACCATTTGATTTAGCTTTAAGAAAATTCATAATAGCAGTAAGTCCAGATAAAGAAATTTTAGATAGTGAATATTTAAAAGATTCAAAAGGAAATTATACAAGAGCGCCACAAGTTGATACTTCAAAATTAAATACAACAGGGGCAGATGGAAAATTAATTACAACAGCTACATATAATCATACAAAAACTCCAGTAGAAGTAAATAAAAATGATGTTGTTGTATATATGTTAAGAGTGTATAATGAAGGTGAAATTGATGGATATGCAACAGAAATTAAAGATCATTTACCTCCAACATTAGAATTTGTAAATGGAGAATTTAATACAAAATATAATTGGAAAGTTTCAGAAGATGGAAGAACAGTATCAACAGATTATTTAAAAGATAGTAAAATTGAAAAATATAAAAAAGATGCAAATGGAAAGATTGTTTTAAATTATGTAGAAGTTCCAATTATGTGTAAATTAAAAGATACTGCAAAAGTTAATGAAGTTATAACAAATATAGCAGATATTACAGAATTTACAGATGGAAATAAAAATACAATAAAAGATAGAGATTCAGAAGAAGATAATGTAAATCTTCCTGAAGATAGTAAATTACCATCATATAAAGATGATGAAACAGGTGATTATGTACCTGGACAACAAGATGATGATGATTTTGAAAAAGTTATAATAAAACCTTTTGATTTAGCTTTAAGAAAATTTATAACAAAAGTTAATAACACAGATGTAACTACACGTATACCACAAGTTAAATATGATGCTGAAAATAACAAGATAACATATGAACATACAAAAGATCCAGTTGATGTTGTAACAAGTGATATAGTTACATATACAATTAGAGTATTTAATGAAGGTATGAAAGATGGTTATGCAGCAGAAGTTTCTGATGATATGCCAGCAGGTCTAGAATTTTTACCAGATAATGAAACAAATAAAGAATACAGATGGGTAATGTATGATAAAGATGGAAATAAAACAGATGATGTTTCAAAAGCTGTAAAAATTAGAACAGATTATTTATCAAAAGAACAAGGTGAAGCTAAAATGAAGGAAGATTCATCTTTGAAAGAAAATCCATATTTATTAAAAGCTTTTGATGGAAGTAAAGAAATATCAGATGGAAATCCAGATTACTTAGATGTTAAAGTTGCATTTAAAGTTGTAGAACCTAATACTTCTGATAAAATAATTGTAAACTCTGCACAAATTTCAAAAGATACTGATAAAGATGGTAAAGACATTGATGATATAGATTCAACACCAGATGAATGGAACGATGGCGAAGACGATCAAGATAGAGAATATATCAAATTAAATTATTTTGATTTAGCTTTAAGAAAATGGGTAACACAAGCTATTGTAATAGAAAATGGAAAAGAAACTGTTACTCAAACAGGTCATACACCAGAACAAGATCCTGAACCAATTGTAAAAGTTGAGTTAAATCGTAAAAAATTAAACAAAGTTACAGTTAAATTTAGATATTCTATTAGAGTAACTAATGAAGGTGATATTGCTGGTTATGCAAAAGAAGTTAAAGACTATGTTCCAACAGGTTTAAAATTTGTTGCAGCTGATAACCCAGGTTGGACAGATTTAGGTAATAATGTAATTACAACAAATCTATTAGCTGATAAATTGTTACAACCAGGTGAAAGTGCAGATGTTCAAGTTTTATTGACTTGGATTAATGCTCAAAATAATATGGGATTAAAAACAAATATTGCGGAAATTTCTAAAGATTATAATGATAAAGGTGTTCCAGATAGAGATTCAACACCAGATAATAAAAAAGATGGTGAAGATGATATTGATGATGCACCAGTTATGCTATCAGTTTCTACAGGTAAAGCTAAAACATATTTTGCTCTTGGATTTACAGTTTTAGTAATGTTAGCAGGAGGAATTGTTTTAATTAAGAAATTTGTTTTATAATCATACATAAATATAATAAACCATTGAAGTTTTAAAAGCTTTGATGGTTTATTTAATATTCCTAGATAACATAAGTATATGTATAAATATATTTCTAGGTTCAATATACAAATGTTATCTAGGATGTTGAGATTTTTAAAAAAAGTTGTTTACTTTTAATTATTGCTATGTTATAATTTGAGGTGAAGTATAAGAAGTGTAGGAAGGAAGGTTAGTCAGAATGAATCAAATTTTAGCTACAAATCCAGAGCCAAAAAAGCAAAAAAGTAAAAGAGTTGGAAATGGAAAATCAGTTTCTAAAGATATTGCGAGTGTTACGAAATTTTTTGCAATTAGTTTGATTGTGTTTGGTGCTTGTGTAATAGGAACTGGTTCATATGCTTTATATAAAGGAGAAGGAAAAAATACATCAATAAATGCTATGTCAAAACCTGTAATTTCTGTGGAAAATGTTGAGGGTGATGATACTACAATTTTATTAAAAGCTACAAGTGATATTGGAATTCAAACTGTTGTATATCAATGGAATGATGGCAAAAAAACTACTTTAACTGGTAATGGTGGTAAATATTTAGAACAAAAAGTTCAAATTCCTTCAGGAAGTAATGTTTTAAATATTACAGTTATTGACAGTCAAAACCAAGAAAGCATATATTCTAAAAAATATGAATTAAATAGTAATATAAAATTAGAGGCTGTAGGAAATGGAAAAATTAAAATATCTTATGAAGGTGATACAGAAATATCTTATTTAACATATCGTTGGGACGATCAGGACGAAACTAAAATAGATATTAATTCAGATACTATTGATGAGACAATAGATACTTTAAATGGAAAACATACATTAACTATAGTTGTTGTAGATATAAATAATCGTACTGAAACAAAAGTACAAGAGACTAATGGAGTTTCAATTCCAACAATAGATATTAAATTTAATGAAGATAGAACAGCATATGTTATAAGCCTAAAAGATGATGTAGAATTACAAGAAGTAATTATTACTTTAGATGAAGATGAAAGTAAGAGGTACGGACAAAAATTAAGTGGTAAAGAATTTCAATTTGAAATTGCTTTAAAAGAGGGTAGTGATAACAAAATGAAAGTTCAAGTTACAAATTCTGATGACCAAACATCTGAAAAAGCAGTTATGTTTAAAAAATAAAATTTTAAGCAGCATGGGTTATTTTAGAAATTCAAAATTACCTATGTTGCTTTTAATGAACTAAAAGGAGAAGTAGTTATGGTACAAGATATATATATAATAGATGATGATGAGTCATCAATATTAGTTTTTAATGAATTATTTAAGGAAGATGTTGATTATAAATTTATAAGTGTAAAATCAAATATGATAGATGTAGCTTTGAAAAATATACCTTCAATGATAATTATAAATGAAGATGCTATTGATATGGATATAATAGATTTATGTAAAAAAATTAGAAATGATGATGATAATACAATTACTCCAGTTATTGTAGTTTCTTCTAATGATGACTCTGAACATAGAATTAATATTTTACGTGAATCTATAGAATATTATATAAAGAAGCCGGTTAATGAGAAATATTTGTATTATACTGTGAAAAATGTTTTGCGATTATTGGCTATAAATAGACGTATAAGTCCACTTACTGGCTTACCTGGTAATGTTCAAATTCATGCAGAATTAAAGAAACGTTTAGCAAATAAAGAACCATTTTCAGTTTTATATGTGGATCTAGATAATTTTAAGGCATATAATGATGTTTATGGATTTCTAAAAGGTGATGAGATTATTAAATTTACTGCTGAAGTAATAGTTAGTTGTGTTCATCAAGACATTCCAGAAGGCAGTTTTGTTGGGCATATTGGTGGAGACGATTTTGTGGCAATAATACCAACGATACAATGTGATAAGATTTGCCAAGATATTATTTCTCTTTTTGATACTAATGTTTTGAAATTCTTTACACCAGAAGACATTGAAAGAGGTTATATAGAAGTTGCTAATCGTAAAGGAATTATTGAACAATTTCCTCTTACATCTGTTTCTATTGGTGTTGTTGTGGCTGATGTTAATCGTTTTTATAATATGCTTGAAATTGGTGAGGTTGGTGCTCAGGTAAAACATGCTGCTAAATCTGTTATGGGTAGTAGTTATTCTGTTGATAGAAGAAAGTTATAATATTATTAATTAAATACATAAAAAATTAAACTTCTCATATATATATAATATAAAAATGTATATGAGGGGTTTTTTATTATGATTGTTTTAAATAGAAAGAGAATAAGTGTAATGTTATTAGTGATAATGATGGGTATATTTGTGTTTTCATATAAGACAGCAGAAAAGGAAATAATAGAAGAAGAAAAAAGTGTAACAGCCACGCCTGTATCGAATAAAGTAATAATTTTAGATGCTGGGCATGGAATACCTGATGAGCGGAGCGCAAAGTAGTAATGGAACTACAGAAGCGGAAACAAATTTAAAAATAACTTTAAAGGTGCAACAATTATTGGAACAAAGTGGATGTACAGTTATATTAACAAGATCTGATGAAAATGCTATATATAGTTTGGATGCAAAAACTTTAAAGGAAAAGAAGATTTCAGATATTCATAATAGAGTAAAAATAGGAAATAATTCATCAGCAGATATATTTGTATCAATACATTTAAATAAAATTCCACAACCGCAATATTCTGGTTGGCAATGTTTTTATCAAGCTAAAAGTGAGCTAAGTCAGAAACTAGCTAAAAATTTGCAAAAAAGTTTAAATGAATCTATACAAAAAGAAAATGATAGAGTGCCTATGAAGTTAGATAATGTGTATATTATAAAACATGTGGAAATTCCGTTATCAATTGTTGAATGTGGATTTTTATCAAATCCAGAAGAAGAAAAGCAACTTTTAGATGATAATTATCAAAATCATTTAGCTTGGGGGATTTATATGGGAATAATTAATTATTTTAATGGATGATTAAGGGAGATGTTTTTATGTTTTTAGTATTTAATAAAGATAAAATTTGTGCATATGGAATTTCTATAATAACTGTAATTTTATTATTTTGTGCTGCAAGTGTTATGATTACAGATAATGCAGATATTATATTAACAGGTGCTTCTGCTGGAAAATTATTGCCTGTGTATAAAGTAGATACAAAAGAGAAAAAGATTGCTTTAACCTTAAACTGTGCTTGGAATGATTCAGATATAGATAGTATTTTACAAACTTTAAAAAATAATGATTGTAAAGTTACATTTTTTATGGTTGGAGATTGGGTAAAAAAATATCCAGAAGCAGCTAAAAAAATTAAAGAGGCTGGCCATGAGATAGGTACACATTCCAATACACATCCACATGTAAATAATTTGGATTATGAAAAAAATGCTTCTGAGTTAAGAGAAAGTGCTAAAATTATAAAAGAAACTACAGGTGCAGATATTAAATTATATAGAACACCATATGGAGAATATAATGATACAGTAATTAAAGTTGCAAATGAGAGTGGATATATACCAATTCAATGGTCTTTAGATACATTGGATTATACTAAATTAACAGGTGAACAAATGTGGGATAGATTAAAAAATAAATTAACTTCAGGTGATATTATTTTGATGCATAATGGAACAGAGCATACAGCAGATTCATTAGATATGATTATAAAAAATATTAAAAATACTGGATTTGATGTTGTTAGAGTTTCTGATATTATTTATACAGAAAATTATACTATTGATGTAAATGGAGTGCAAAAAAAGAATTAAAAATATGTATAAAATTTCCATATATGTAAATAATAAGAGAAGTGAGAGGTTTGTCTATGATTTTTTTTGGAATTATTTCAAGTAAAAAAGATTTTGATATTATGAAAAAAGAATTAGAAAAGTCTTTGAAAAATGTTAATCTTATTCTTATAAATGAAAATAATATTGAAAATTTACAAAATATTAAATTTGAGGCTTTAATTATTAATGATGAGTTACACATAAAAGAAAGTAATATTATGTTTTTTCAAAAAATCTGTGAAAATTTGAAATATTTAATTATAAATTCTGATAGAAATAACTTTTTAGATATTTTAAATAATAATAGATTGTGTGTAATTACTTATGGATTAAATCATAAATGTACAGTTACGGCATCGAGTATTACTGAAGAAAATGTCTTAGTTGCTTTGCAACGTGAAATTATAGATAAATATGGTAACTTAATGATAATAGGTGAGAAACGTGTTAGCACGGTTAAAGAAATTGATGTTTATGGTATTATGGCAATCTTTATTCTAAAGTTAATATATTTGAAAGGTGTACAAATATGACTTGAATTGCTTGAAAAACCAATATATTTGTTGATTGTTTGGCAGAATTTTATGGTGAAAAACAAAAAAAATCAAAAAAATTAACTTTTTATGTAGACAAACTCCAAAAAATGTTGTATAATGGTAATTGTAGGAAAACTCTGAGATGATTATACAATTGAAAAAAAATAAAATATATAGGGAGGAAACCAAATTGGATACAAATTATTTAGAAAACAACTATTTAACATTAGTTGGAAGAGTAACAGGAGAAAAGAAATTTAGCCATGAAATATATGGAGAAAGATTCTTTATTTTTAGCTTAAGTATACCACGTTTAAGTGGAAATGCAGACAATATACCAATTACAGTATCAGAGAGATTAATTACTGAAGAAATGCTACAAGAAGGAACAAAATTATTAGTAAAAGGACAATTCCGTTCTTATAATAGTTATGAAAATGGAAGAAACAAATTAATATTAACAGTATTTGCTAAAGATGTTATTAAAGTAGAAGAGAATGAAGAAGAAGATAGTGATATTGTTAAAAAAGATAGTATTACAAATGAAGTAGTACTTGTAGGATTTATTTGTAAAAAACCTATTTATCGTCAAACACCTTTTGGAAGAGAAATTGCAGATATATTATTAGCAGTTAATAGAGCATATAATAAATCAGATTATATTCCTTGTATTGCATGGGGAAGAAATGCTAGATTCTGCCAAAACTTAGAAGTTGCAACAAAAGTAAAAGTTGTAGGTAGAGTTCAATCAAGAGAATATGAGAAAAAATATGAAAATGGTACTTCTGAAGTAAAAGTAGCTTATGAAGTTTCTGTTGGAAGCTTAGAAGTTGTTGAAGAAAAAGAAAACGAAAACAGTTCAGAAGTTGAAGCTGTAGAAAATAATCAAGAAGCGGTTTAATATATTTAGAAATTGATAATAGAGTCTATCAGGAGTTTATATTCTTGATAGACTTTTTTATGGTGTTTTGGGGCCGGACTCAAAAAGCATCAGCATTTATTTATAAAAATATTAGTATTCACACTAAAAAATGATATAGATATATTTTTTAAAATTTTTTCTTGGATTTGTTCGTAAAAATTTGCAATATATGATATAATCTTAGGCAAGTACAAGAAATATTAAAAAAGGAAGAAATGGTAAATGAATAAAAAAATTTTAAAGATATCAAAAACAAGCCTTTTCATGATAATGGCAATAATTTTAATAGCAATATTTTGCATATCAATATCACCAGTAACAATGCAAAATGATACATATTACACAATAAAAGTAGGAGAACATATAAGTAAATATGGAATAGACATGAAAGATTCGTTTTCATGGCATGAAGATTTAGGATATACATACCCACATTGGCTATATGATTTATTAACATACTATTTGTATTTTGTGACTGGATTTATGGGGATTTTTGTGGTTACTTGTATATTGTCAAGTGTTTTAGGAATTTCATTGTTTTTAGTTACAGAAAAATTAACTAAAAATAAAGTAGTATCATTTATAGTAACTATAGGAGCAATGTATGTTTTAAAGCCATATATTGCTGCAAGGGCACAATTGGTAACATTTATATTATTTATATGGGCAATATATTTTATAGAAAGATTTATAGAAACTGGAAAAATACGATATGCTGTTCCTTTAGTCTTAATACCTATAGCGATTGCTAATTTGCATGTTGCGGTATGGCCATTTTATTTTATTTTATTTTTGCCATATATAGGAGAATATTTGATATCATGTTTGTCAGAACTAGTTTTTTATGATAAAGCACAAAGATTTTTTATGAAAAAGAAAGTGGAACATTTAGAACGAATAGAAAAACAAGGGCAAAAAAATGTAGAGAAAAAATTACAAAAAGCTAAAGCCAAATTGAAAGAAATGAATGAAAAAGCTTCAAGAGTAAAAATTAGGAGAGATCAAAATCAAAAAAAGGCATATAAGATTAAAATTGTAAAAGAGAAAAATGTAAAGTATTTGATTATAATTATGATTATTTGTGTATTTACTGGCCTATTAACTCCAATTGGAGATGTGCCATATACATATTTGTATAAAACAATGATAGGAAATACAACACAAAACATTAATGAGCATTTACCTATGACTCTTGTAAATAATACTAGTGCTCTTTGTATGATAATTTTGTTTTTAGCAGTTTTGATGTTTACAAAAACACGTATAAGATTACGAGATTTATTTTTTACAGGTGGTTTATGTTATTTGATGTTGTATTCTAGTAGACAAATAACTATTTTTGCAATTGTGGGAACACTTATTTTTACTAGATTAATAACTCAAATGTTTGAGGAGTATAAATTTGATTATAGTAAGTTGATAAAAAATGTCATGACACCTGTTGTTTCAATGTTTCTAATTGTTTTAGTTGTGTTTGTTAGTTATAAACAGGCTATTCCTAAAAAAGATTCAAAATTTGTTAGTGAAAAATCTTATCCAGTTAAAGCTTGTGATTATATTTTGGAAAATATTGATTTAGGAAAAGCTAGATTTTATAATGAGTACAATTATGGTAGTTATATGTTGTTTAGAGGAATTCCTGTTTTTATTGATTCTCGTGCAGATTTATATGCTCCTGAATTTAATAAAAAAGAAGATATTTTTATGGATTTTATAAATACTTCTTCTATTGCAACTTTTTATGAGGATACTTTTAAAAAATATGATATTACCCATGTTATTACATATAAAGATTCTAAGATTAGTATGATTATTAAAAAGTCTCATGATCAGAATTATGAGAAGTTGTATGAAGATGATAATTTTGTTATATACAAGAGATTAAATGCTGAGGTTGAAAAATAATTATAATTTTGGCTATGTTAACTTTGATTTAAAATATGGTTACATACACGTAATATGTGTGCCATATTTTTTAAAACAAAGTTGTTTTACCAAATTTAATTATTTTTCAATCAAGTTTGTATATCAAGAAGGGATGAGTTAAAGGTGGAAACAATTGTTGTAGATAATGGAAAATCAGGTAAAAGAATAGATGTATTTTTAAGTGAAAAACAAGAAATATCAAGAGAAACAGCAAAAAGATGGATCGAACAAGAAAATGTAAGAGTAAATGATAAAAAAGTAAAACCATCATATAAGATTCAAGATAATGATGTTATTAGTGTGCAACCAGAGGAAGTTAAGGATATTGAATTAAAAGCTCAAGATATTCCTTTAGAGGTTTTATATGAAGATAATGATATCTTAGTTGTAAATAAACCTAAAGGAATGGTTGTTCATCCTGCTAATGGTAATCCAGATGGAACATTAGTAAATGCAGTTATGGCATTGTGCAAAGATTCTTTATCAGGAATTGGAGGAGAGATGAGACCAGGTATAGTACATCGTTTAGATAAAGATACTTCTGGAGCGATAATAATTGCTAAAAATGATAAATCCCATATGAAACTTAGTGATATGCTAAAAAATCATGAAATAGAAAAAACATATGTGGCATTAGTTAGAGGAATTGTAAAAGAAAATGAGGCTACTATAAATATGCCAATTTCTCGTAGTCAAAATGATAGAAAAAAAATGGCTGTTAATAGAGATGGTAAAAATGCTGTTACACATATAAAAGTTATAGAAAGATTTTATAGTTATAATGTAACTTTATTAGAAATTAAAATTGAAACTGGGCGAACTCATCAAATTAGAGTGCATTTATCAAAAATAGGTTATCCAATTGTAGGAGATGAGGTATATTCAAATGGTAAAAATGAATGGGGTGTACATGGTCAGTGCTTACATGCTAAGAGTTTGAAGTTTAAACATCCAATTACAGATGAAGAGATGTATGTAGAGGCTGAAATTCCAGAATATTTCCAACAAATAATTGATAAATGTAGGAGTGAAAAATAATTTTTTCAATATTGTAATGAAAAATTTTATTTTGATGAGGGAGTGAATTTTTATATGGAAGAAAGATTGCAAAAATATTTAGCAAATCAAGGTATAGGTTCAAGGAGAAAATGTGAGCAATATATTTTAGATGGACGAGTTACAGTAAATGGGGTAGTAATTGTAGAACTTGGTACAAAAATAAATCCTAGTATAGATGAAATTTGTTTTGATGGTAAAAAAGTAAATAAACAAGATAAAAAAGTTTATATATTATTAAATAAACCGATTGGTTATGTTACAACAGTCAAAGATCAATTTAGTCGTGATACAGTAATGGATTTGATAAAAATAAAAGAGAGAGTTGTGCCTGTGGGGAGATTAGATATGTATACATCTGGAGCTTTAATACTTACTAATGATGGAGACTTTGTGTATAAATGTACACATCCAAAACATGAAATAACAAAAACATATACAGTTACTTTAAAAGGAATTATAACTAATAATGAAGTAACTCAATTAAGAGAAGGTGTTGACATTGGTGGATATATTACGAAACCTGCTAAAGTTAAAATTTTGAAAACAGATGAGGAAAAAGATATTTCAAGGTTAGAGATTGTAATACATGAAGGAAAAAATAGACAAGTAAGGAAAATGTGTGAGGCTGTTGGAAGAAAGGTTTTGGCGCTTCATAGATCAAAAATTGGTAATATTGGAGTTAAAGATTTATCATTAGGAAAATGGAGATATTTAAGTGAGAATGAGGTAAGAGATTTTTAAGGAAATATTGCAAAAAAAATTTTAAAAGTATATAATATGGAAAAATATACGTAAGAATAAGGAGAAACAAATGAATAGATTTAATTTTTTGCCAGAAGGCTGGAATACTGAAAATACTTATGATTTGGCTAACAGTATGGAAAAATTGTCTGATACAGATAAAATCTACCAAGGAATAGTAGAAAAATGTGATGATAATTATAATTTACATATTAATATAGGAAATAATATGGTAGGAATAATGCCAAGAGAAGAAGTGGAAGGTATAAATGTAGAGCAAAATGGATTACCAAAACAAAATTTATGTACAGGAAAAGTACATAAATTTGTACAGTTTAAGATAAAAGGATTAGATGAGCAAAATATACCAATATTGTCAAGAAAAAGTGTGCAAGAAGAAGCTATAAAATCTGTAAAAAATGATTTAGAAATTGGTGACCAAATTAATGGTATAGTAAAAAATATAACACCATATGGGGCATTTATTGAAATTGGTGGAGGAGTAGTAGGACTAGCTCATATTGAAGATTTATCTGTAGCTCGAATAAAAACACCTTATGAAAGATTAAAAATTGGACAAAAAGTCAATATTGTGGTAAAATGTATAGACAGAGAAACTGGAAAAATATCATTATCTTATAAAGAAAACTTTGGAACATGGGAAGAAAATGTAAAAAAATTTAAAGCAGGGGAAAAAGTACAAGGAATTGTAAGAGAAACTGAAAAAAATAAAAATGGTATTTTTATTGAATTATCTCCTAATTTGGTTGGGATGGCAGAATATAAACCTGGTTTTCAATATGGACAAAAAATAGATGTCTATATTAAGAAAATAGATTATAACAAAAGAAAAGTAAAATTATTTATCATATGATGCTTTTGGGGACGGAGCCAAAAAACACTAATGCTTTTGGGGACGGACTCAAAAAACACTAAATAGAAAATTCTAAATTTTAAAGGAGGAATTAATATGGTTGAAGATAACCAAATTAAAGCACAAGTATCACCATTTGCAATTAGAGAAGGTGAAATAAAAACATTTGATGGAAAAGATGGATATGTATCTATGAATCAAATTGTACATAAGATAAATATAGGGCATATTACAGATATACATTTTGAAATATTAGAATTAGTAAATCAATTTGAATTTATTACTTCAAGACAATTGTACCAAATGCTAGAGATAAAGGGAATTGATGCAAAATCACAAGATAAATTAAATAATAAATTGGAAGCTTTAGTAAAATCTAAAATTTTAACAAGATATTATTTTACTTCTGAAGAAGGAAAAGGAATTTATAGAATTTATTGTTTAGAAAAAATGGGTAAATATTTATTGAATTCTAAAGAAATTGAATGTAAATGGCAACCTTCTGATAATACTAAACCAGTTCCAATGATTAAAAAGAGATTAGCAGGAAATCAAACATTAATTGCATATTTGCGTAAAGTTAAAGCTTTTGATGATTTTATTGTAAAGCCAAGTTTGACTGCTAAAACAGCAGGCAAGGTTTTTAAAGCAACAGGTGGTTGTGTAAAATTAACTAAAAATAGTAAATCAATTCAATTTTTATTTGAAGTTATTAGGAGAGAATCAGATTGGAAGAAAAAATTAGTTGAAAAAATGAGATTGTATCAAGATTTTTATGCTAATTTTGTTCCTGGTGATTCTGGATTTAGTGCAATGCCTCAATTAATTTTTGTTTGTGAAGATGAAAAACATATGGCAGAAACTTTTAAGGAGATTGTTACAAATCAAGTTGAGATTCCTCAACTAAAATTATATTTTACTACTGATTTAAGACAAAATGAAGAAACTTTGGAAAATACTTTAGTTGAATTTAAACTTGTTGATGGCAAATATAAAATGGAAAATATTGAACTTAAATTATTAGGAATGTAAGGGAAAGTATAGGGATTTAAAAACGTTTTGATTTTTTTGTCCTTTTTACAATATAAAAAGGAGAATTATATATGGAGTTTGTGCATTCCACATGGAGCAATAACGGAGGCAAGGAAGGAATGAGATTATATATGGAAATTATTGTAGGAAAAACAGCTGGTTTTTGTTATGGTGTGAATAGAGCAGTAGAAGGCTGTAAAAAAGTTTTGGAAGAAAATAAAGAAAAATCTATTTGTTGTTTAGGGGAAATTGTACATAATAAAACTGTTGTCGAAGATTTGAAAAAAGATGGAATTAAATTTATTGATAATATATCAGATGTAAAAGACATAACTATTATTAGAGCACATGGTGTACCTAAAGTAGTATATGAGGAGGCTGAAAATAATAATGTTGAGATAAAAGATTTTACTTGCCCAAATGTTTTAAAGATACATGACATTGCTAAAAAGTATGCTGATGATGGATATTTTATTGTATTATGTGGAGATGAAAAACATCCAGAAAATATTGGGACTTTGAGCTATTGTGGTAAAAATGTTTATGTTGTTAATAATGATAAAGATGTCTTTAAGGCATTAGAAGTTATAGAAAAATCTGGAATAAAAAAAGTTTTACTTATTTCTCAAACTACTTTTAGTGTAGAAAAATATTTTATAATCAGAGAGATTTTAGAAAATGAATTAAATCGTGATATAGAATTTGTTTCTGAGAATACAATTTGTAATGCTACTGAATTAAGACAAGATGAGACTAAAAAAATTGCTTCTGATGTTGATTTTATGATAATTATTGGTGGAAAAAATAGTTCAAATACTCAAAAATTATTTGATATTGCTAAATCAAATTGTAAGAATACTGTTTGTATAGAAAATGTAGATGATTTAGATATTTCTAATATTAAATCTTTTAATAAAATTGGTATTATGGCTGGAGCTTCTACTCCTAAGAAAGATATAGATGAGGTAATAAATAAAATAGAAAAGTAAAATAAAAGCGGACTTTAAAAATGTTATTGATGTCCGCTTTTTTGTGTTAGTTTATTCCTAATATTTTTTTGGCTCTATCCACATCCTCAGAAGTGGCGACTCTAACATTTTCTAAAGGATATTTAAATCCAAGTTCTTTCCATTTATATTTACCCATATCATGATAAGGTAATATTTCAACTTTTTTTACGTTAGATAAAGTAGATAAAAAATCTTTTAATTTTAGTAAATCTTGTTCATCATCTGTGTAGCCAGGAACAAGGACTTGTCTAATCCAAACTGGAATACTGTTTTCACTTAAATATTTAGCGAAGTTTAGTTCTAAAGAATTTCCAACGCCAACTAAGTCTTTGCATTTTTCATTGTTAATGTGTTTGATATCTAATAAAACTAAATCAGTGTAATTAAGTAATTCTTTTATATCTTTAGTAAGAGTAACCATTCCAGATGTATCAATACAGGTATGAAATCCAGCAGCTTTTAATTTTTTAAATAATTCAATTAAAAAATGGACTTGTAATAATGGCTCACCACCTGTAACAGTTACACCGCCTGTTTCAAAAATATAGTTTTTATATTTTAATATTTTTTCGTAAATATCATCTAAAGATTTGTAACTTCCACCATTCATATCCCAAGTATCTCTATTATGGCAATATTTGCATTGCAGATGGCATCCTTGTAAAAATAGTACAAATCTTATACCAGGGCCATCTACTGTACCAAAAGATTCTATGGAATGTACTTTGGCGTAATATTTTAAATTTTCTTTTTCCATATTGTCGAATTCCTTTCTTATGGTGGGAAAGTTGGAAAAGAATTAAATTTTAGCAAGGCAACTTTTATTTAAAAGGTAAGAGTACATAATGTTTGTATGTAACCTAAGTCTTAAATAAAAGTTGACATAGCCAAAATTGTAATTATTTTTCAACTTGTGAATAATTAAATTTTTTCGTGTATTGTCCTGTTAACAACATCTAATTGTTGTTCTCTAGTAAGTTTAGTAAAGTTTACAGCATATCCAGAAACACGTATAGTCAATTGAGGATATTTTTCAGGATGATCCATAGCATCTAATAATAATTGTCTATCAAAAACATTGACATTTATATGATGTCCAGTTTGTTTAAAATATCCATCAAGCATTGTTACTAAATTATCAATACGTTGTTCTTCTGTTTTTCCTAAAGTTCCAGGAGTAATAGAGAATGTAAATGAAATTCCATCTTCTGCTTCTTCAAAAGGTAGTTTTGCAATAGAATTCATTACTGCTAGAGCTCCGTTTTTATCTCTTCCATGTAATGGATTTGCTCCAGGTCCAAATGGTGCTCCTGCACGTCTTCCATCAGGAGTATTTCCAGTTGCTTTTCCATATACAACATTAGAAGTAATTGTTAAGATTGATAATGTTTGTTTAGAATTTCTATATGTTTGATGTTTTTGTAATTTTACTAAAAATGCTTTAACAATATCAACTGCTATTTGATCAACTCTATCGTCATCATTTCCGAATTTTGGGAAATCTCCTTCTATTTCGTAATCAACAGCTAAATTGTTTTCATCACGAATTACTTTTACTTTTGCATATTTTATTGCTGATAATGAATCTGCTACAACTGATAAACCAGCTATACCACAAGCCATTGTTCTTATTATTTCTTTGTCATGTAATGCCATTTCTATTGCTTCATAAGAATATTTGTCATGCATATAATGAATAGCATTTAGAGCTTTTATATAAATTTTTGCAACATAATCCATCATTTGATCAAATTTTTCCATTACTTCATCATAATCTAAATATTCAGATGTTATTGGTGCATATTTTGGAGTAACTTGTTTTCCTGTTTTTTCGTCTTTTCCACCATTTATAGCATATAGTAATGTTTTTGCTAAATTAGCTCTTGCTCCAAAGAATTGCATTTGTTTTCCTATTTTCATAGGTGATACACAACATGCAATACCATAGTCATCACCTAAAGTGATTCTCATTAAATCATCATTTTCATATTGCAATGATGATGTTTTTATAGATAAGTTTGTAACATAACGTTTAAATGCATCTGGTAATCTATTTGACCATAATACTGTCATATTTGGTTCTGGTGCAGGTCCTAAATTTTCTAAAGAATGTAGTAGTCTGTATGAGTTTTTAGTAACTAAAGTTCTACCATCTATTCCCATACCACCAATACTTTCTGTTACCCAAACAGGATCACCACTAAATAATTCGTTGTATTCAGGTGTTCTTAAAAATCTAACTAATCTTAATTTCATTATAAAATGATCCATAATTTCTTGAGCTTCTTTTTCTGTAAGTGTTCCATTTTGTAAGTCTCTTTCAAAATAAATATCTAAGAATGTAGAAGTTCTACCTAAACTCATTGCTGCTCCATTTTGATCTTTTATTGCTGCTAAATATGCAAAATATAACCATTGAACAGCTTCTTTTGCTGTTGATGCTGGTTCAGAAATATCAAATCCATATTTATTTGCCATAACTTTTAATTCATTTAATGCTTTTATTTGTTCTTTTATTTCTTCTCTTTCACGAATAATATCTTCTGTTAATTCATCTACATCTAGTATTTCTAATTCTTGTGATTTTTCTTGAATTAGGTAATCTACACCATAAAGAGCGACTCTTCTGTAATCACCAATAATTCTACCACGACCATATCCATCTGGTAATCCTGTTATTAAATGGCTAGAACGTGCAGCTCTAATATCTGGTGTGTATACATCAAATACACCGTCATTATGAGTTTTTCTGTAATGGTGGAATATATTTTCTACTTCTTCGTCTACTTTTTTTCCATATGCTTCACAAGATTTTTCAACGATTCTTATTCCACCAAATGGCATAATTGCTCTTTTTAGAGGCTTATCTGTTTGTAGACCAACAATTTCTTCTAAATCTTTATCAATATATCCTGCATCATGTGCAGATATTGTTGAAATTGTTTTTGTGTCTATATCTAATACTCCGCCTTCACTTTCGTGTTCTTTTTTGTATAATTCTAATACTTCATTCCATAGTTTGTCTGTTTTTTCAGTTGTTTTTTCTAAGAAGTTTGAATCTCCTTCATAAGGGGTATAATTGCTTTGAATAAAATCTCTAACATTTATTTCTTCTTTCCAATCTCCACCTTTAAATCCATTCCATTGTTTAAAATCCATAATTTATCACAATCCTTCCTTATATTTTTCCATTTTAGTATTTCCAAGTATCTTAAAAAGATACATCTATTGTGTATAATTTTACATATTTTATTATATTATAAACTAATGCATGTATTAATTTTTTCTAATCTTCTGTTTCTGCAATAGCTTTTGCTACATTGTAAATTAATTTTTGTTTTTTTGGAGGAACTTTTTTCAAAAGTTCTGCAAATTCGTGTTCTAAATAATTTTTTGAATTGTTTGCAGCTCCATTTAAGATATAGCCTTCTGAAACGTCTAGCAATCCACATATTTGATTTAATCTTTTTAAATTTATATGCGAATTTCCTCTTTCAACTCGACTTAAGAATGCAACAGATATATCTATTTCATCTGCTAATTCTTCTTGTGTTAAATTTTTAGAAAGCCTAGCTTCTTTGATTCTTGAACCTATAACAGAGTAATCAATTGCCATTTTTTTATCACTTTCCTTTCTTGAGGCATAGAAAATTGAAAAACAAATAGTCTTATTTTTCAACTAATATTGCCTTTTTTCTAATGAATAATATATCATTTTACTTATAAGTTTGGAAGTAACTTTGTGTGTAATATAGAACTAATAGGTTAAAAGTACAGCTTTTGTCAAGTTTTGGTTTTTGTGTTGATATTTTTTCCTAATATATAGATAATAATTAGCTATTAATGTGATAGTAATATTTTAGATTGAATTTTAGAAAATAAGAAAAACGAAGAAAATCAAAGAAAAAAAGAGATATGAAGAGAAAAAGTATGTTTTTTAGAAAAATAAAAGTTGTGAATAATGTAGAAAAGTGTAAAAAATGAAAAATCATGTATACATAATTTGATTTTGTAGAGAATATATAGTATAATAAAGAACAGTCACGCTATTAAAAAACATAAAGGAGAGTGGATTTTATTTTAGGTAGAAGATTAAAATTCTACACAAAAGAAAGTTTTAAAGTTTTAAAATTTATTTCATTAGGATTGGCTTTTATATTGGCGTTGATATTTTTTAAATATAAGCCAGCTTATGAAGTAAATATTTCTGGACAAGATGTAGGTTTTGTTTTGAGCAAATCTAATTTTGAAAATATGATTAATGAATATATTGAAAATTATAGTTCAAAAAATGTTTCTAGTGTTAGTATATCTAATAGTCCGGAATATAATTTGAAGCTTGTTGATAAAAAACAGGAAACAAATGAAACTGATATTTTAATAGCATTGCAAAAAAATATGATTATAAATTATCAATATTTTGATATCTATATGAATAATGAAAAAGTGGATAGTGTTGATACTTTATTTGAAGCACAAATGATTGTTAATAATGTTAATGAAATAGATAGTAATCTGCAACTTGAAATTAAAGAAATTAATACTCAAAATGTAGATGAAATTAATACAACTGAATTTGAAATTGCAAAAAATAATATTTTAAATAAAGCTAATTTAGTTGAAGAACAGATACAAAAAGAAAATTTAGAAAATAGTTTACCAGATGTTAATGGTATTAAACTAGCCATGGTTCCAGTTCAAGGAAATATTACTTCTAGATATGGAGTTAGTAGTAGAATAAGAGTTTCTACACATACTGGTTTAGATATTTCTGCTGTTAATGGTACTCCAATTAAAGTTGTTGCTGCTGGAACTGTTACTTGTGCTTCATATAATGGCTCTTATGGTAATTTAGTTAAAATTGATCATGGCAATGGTGTAGAAACTTGGTATGGTCATACAAGTAAAATGTATGTTAAAGTTGGGCAAACAGTACAGGCTGGTGATGTTATTGCAGCTGTTGGTAGTACTGGTAATTCTACAGGTCCACATTTGCATTTTGAAATAAGAGTTAATGGGAAACATTTAAATCCACAAAATTATTTATATAATAATTAGAAAAATATGTAAATAGAGTTTATGAAAAGAGTGTGATTTGATGTGAATGTTTTTCAATATTTAAAAGAAACAAGAGAAACTAAAAAAAGAGAAAGAGAATTTAAAAAAGAAGTTGAAAGAATAAAGAAAATGGATGATGAATCAATTAAAGGAAAATTGCCTGAGGTATCTTCTGAAAATTCAAATATTGTGCCAGAATTAGTTAAGGCAATGTCAGATGAACAAGAAAAAATACAAGCTATTGCAGATGAAAAGGTTTTAGAAGATTTGTCTCCTAAAGAAACTAGTCAAGTTTTTGATGTTATTGATACAGAAGCCTTAGAAAAAGATTTTTCTACAGATGCTGTTCCAAGAAAAACATTTATAAAATTAATAACTAAGCTTGCTTTAGCACGTGATGTTAATAATTTTATGCCAGCTTTGTTGCAAGAGCCACATCCTTATAAAGTTTTGTATGATGTGGTTGATATGGCAGAAAATATGTATACAAATTCTAATTATACGGAAAATGGGGGAATTGTTCATCCAGTTTTTTTGGAAATTTTGCAAAATGTAAAAAAAGATGAAAAATTTAAAAATGATGCTAAGGGTATGGCAAAATGTATTGCGATTTTTATGGCATACAAACAAGCTAGATATGGTGCTATGTTGTATTTAGCAGATTTTCAAAGATTATTAGATGATGATAATTTAAAATTACAATTACCTAAATGTATTGGTTTTGAGTATAATAAAATTGTTGAAGGTAATAAAGTTTATAAACCTAAATATTATGATGAAGAAATTTGTAGAAAAAATGTTATTGATAATATAGAAAAAGCTAAAGAACGTGATAAAGAAATTGCTTTACGTGGACCTAAACTTGAAGAAGAAAGGTAATAAATTTACAAAAAATACACATATTGGGTTATATTTGGTAACATATTTCATATAATATAGTCGTATATTAAATTTCAGATTTGTACGAGGAGTTGTATGTGTATGAAAAAAGAGAAAAATGAATTAATAACAATGTCAACATTAATAAAGGAAGATGAAAAGATAGAAAGAAATACAAAAAATTTTGAAAAAATTATGTTTTTGTATTCTGTTGCTAGTAAAGAACTTGAAACAAAAATTGAAATAATAAAAGATGAATTTAAACTTTTTTATGATTATGAATTAATTGATCATATGCAAACTAGAATAAAGAGAATAGATAGTATTGCTAATAAGATGAAAGGAAGAGGACTGAATCTTACTTATCAAAATATGATTGAAAACATTAATGACATTGCAGGAATTCGTGTTATTTGTCCTTTAAAAAAAGATGTTTTTTCTGTTAGGGATTTACTTAGAAAGATTCCTGGAATTAGAGTTTTAAAGGAAAAAGATTATATTAATAATCCTAAAAAGAGTGGTTATTCTAGTTATCATATGATTTTAGAAGTACCTATTTCTTTATCTCATAATTTTATGTATGTTAAAGTTGAGGTTCAAATTAGAACTATGGCTATGGATTTTTGGGCTAGCTTAGAACATAAACTTAAATATAAACCTCAGACAGAAATATCTAAGGCATCTTCTAAAGAACTTGTTTCTTGTGCTAAAATGGTACATAAATTAGACAATAAAATGATGAATTTATAATATTAAATTAATATATGTATATGGTTTTATAAATTTCTTGGTTTAATACATAAACTAAGAAGTTTACCATATACATATATTAATTTCTGTTATAATTTATGCAATTAAGAAGGATTTATGTAAAATTTGTCGAATAATATAATTATGAAATAAAGCGGAAATTTAAAGGGAGGGGGAAATGGCTAGATATAGTGAGGAAATTATTGAAGAAGTAAGACAATCTAATGATATTGTTGATGTTATTTCTCAATATGTAAATTTAAAAAGAAGTGGAAGAAACTATTTTGGATTATGTCCATTTCATAATGAAAAATCGCCATCTTTTTCTGTTTCTCCTGATAAACAAATATTTCATTGCTTTGGTTGTGGGGTTGGTGGAAATGCAATTACTTTTATTATGAAAATAGAAGGATGTGGCTTTGTAGAAGCAATACAGCTTTTGGCAGAAAGAGCAAATATTCAATTACCTACTTTTGATAATAATGTTGACACTAAAAGAGAAGAATTAAAAGCTAAAGTGTATAAGGTAAATGAATTTACAGCAGATTTTTATCATAAAAACTTGTATACACCAAATGCTAAATTAGGACAAGAATATGTAAAAAAGAGAATGTTATCAAATGAAACTTTAAAAAATTATCAAATTGGTTTTTCATGTAGATTTAATGAACTATATAATGCATTGAAAAAAGCAGGATTTCAGGATCCTGAAATTTTAGAATCAGGTTTAGTAAATAGAAATGATAATGGACAATATATAGACAGATATAGGAACAGATTGATGTTTCCTATTTGTGATGTTAGAGGCAGAGTTATTGCTTTTGGAGGAAGAGTTTTAGATGATAGTAAACCTAAATATATAAATTCACCTGAAAATGTTGTATATAGTAAAGGAAGAAATTTGTTTGGCTTAAATGTTGCAAAAAAATATGATATTAAAGAATTACTTATTGTAGAAGGCTATATGGACGTTATATCTTTACATCAAAGAGGTGTAAAAAATGTAGTAGGTGCATTAGGTACAGCTTTGACTCAACAGCAAGGATTTTTACTTAGAAAAAATGCGGAAAAGGTAATATTAAGCTTTGATTCTGATGAGGCTGGTCAAACAGCTAAAATTCGAGCAATTGATGTTTTACAAAATATGGGATTAGACTTAAGAGTTTTGCAAATGGAAGGTGCAAAAGATCCTGATGAGTATATTATAAAATATGGAAATGCAAGATTTCAAAATGTTGTAGACAAAGCAATTTCTGTAATAGAATTTAAAATTAAACTTTTAAAAGATAAATTAGACTTAGAAAATGTAAATGATAAAATTAAGTTTTTAAATGAGATTGCTAAAATACTTTCAAATATTGATAATACAATTGAAAGGGAAGTGTATATAGAAAAAATAGCAAATATTTATAAAATCTCAAAAGAAGCTATATATGCAGAAGTTAATAAGATTACCTATAAAAGCCAGGGAGAAAAAATTTTAGATAAAAGTAAAGTTGTAGTTGTACATAAAAAAGAAGAAGTATCTAAAATATCTAAAGCTTTGCAAAAACGTGAAAATATGATTTTATCAATTTTACTTACTGGAAATTTGGATTTGTACCAAGTTATTAAAGTAAATGTAGACTGTAATGAGTTTAAGGATGAATTAAATAAAAAAATTGCACAAAAATTGTATGAAGAATTTGAAAAGGGAAATAGTAATATTAATGCTATATTAGATAATTTAGATGATAATGAACAAAGTCATATTACAGAAATAATGGCTGATGATTATGAAATTGATGACATGGAAAAAGCAATAGATGATGTTATTCAGTCATATCGAAGGGAAAAACTTGTAGAGAGAAAAATGCAGATTTTGACATTATTAGAACAACAAAATGATGTTGGTCAAAAAAATAATTTAGAAAGAGAGTTAATTGATATTGTTAATCAATTGGCTAGATTGAAATAGGAGTGAATAAGATGCCAAGTAAAAATAAAGATATTGATGGTGTAGATGAAAAAATAGAAAAAGTAGAAAAATCAAAAGAAACGGAAAAAGTTGATGCACAAACAAGTGAAAAAATAAAAACACTTTTAAATGAGGCAAAAAAGAATGGAAAGATTACTTATGAAGATTTAGCAAATAAATTGAATGATGTTAATCCTGAACAAATGGATTCTGTTTTTGATGCTTTTGAGGAAATTGGTGTTGATTTAACAGATGATTTTGATGTTGAACCAGATATTGAAGATTTAAAGGAAGTTGAAAATTTAAAATTAGATCAGATTACAGATACAAGTTTTGAAGGAATTAGTGTTGATGATCCAGTTCGTATGTATTTGAGAGAAATAGGTAGAATTCCTTTATTAACATATGAAGAAGAATTGGAATTGGCACAAAGAATATTAGATGGTGATGAAGATGCTAAACAAAAATTGGCAGAGTCAAACTTGAGATTGGTTGTTAGTATTGCTAAAAAATATGTTGGAAGAGGTATGCTGTTTTTGGATTTGATTCAAGAAGGTAATATGGGATTGATGAAGGCTGTTGAAAAATTTGATTATACTAAAGGTTTTAAATTTAGTACTTATGCAACATGGTGGATTAAACAAGCTATTACTAGGGCAATTGCTGATCAGGCTAGGACAATTAGAATTCCAGTTCATATGGTTGAAACAATTAATAAACTTATTCGTACTTCTAGACATTTGTTACAACAATTGGGTAGAGAACCAACCCCAGAGGAGATTGCTGCAGAAATGGAAATTCCTGTTGAAAGAGTTGCTGAAATTCAAAAAATTGCTCAAGATCCAGTTTCTTTGGAAACTCCAATAGGTGAAGAGGATGATAGCCATCTTGGTGATTTTATTCAAGATGAAGAAAGCCCTGCTCCTCATGATGCTGCTTCTTATACTATGCTTCGTGAACAGTTGGAAGAAGTTATGAGCACTTTGACTCCTAGAGAGGCTAAGGTTTTGAAATTGCGTTTTGGCTTAGAAGATGGTAAGTCTAGAACTTTGGAGGAAGTTGGTAAGGAGTTTAATGTTACTCGTGAGAGAATTCGTCAGATTGAGGCTAAGGCACTTAGAAAATTGAGACACCCTAGTAGGAGTAAGAAGCTTCGCGATTACATGTAATTTGAATGAAATTACAATTTTGGCTGCGTCAAACTAAAATTAAAATTTAATCAACGTACCTTCGTACGCCTCATAAATTTTAATTTTGTTTTCCTTGCCAAAATTTAATTTCATTCAAATTATAGAAAGAGCTAATGTATTTACAATTTTGGCGTTGTCAAACTAAAATTAAAATTTAATCAACGTACCTTCGTACGCCTCATAAATTTTAATTTTGTTTTCCTTGCCAAAATTTAATTTCATTCAAATTATAGAAAGAGCTAATGTATTTACAATTTTGGCGTTGTCAAACTAAAATTAAAATTTAATCAACGTACCTTCGTATGCCTCATAAATTTTAATTTTGTTTTTCTTGCCAAAATTTAATTTCATTCAAATTTGGCTGTGGCGAACTTCATTTAAAATTTGATCAAGGAGATTTTTGTATGCAACAGATAAGTGATTTTTTTAATAGTATTAGTGCAATTAAATTTGCAGATGTTGTTTTTGCTATTTGTATTATAATATTATTTAAAGTTTTGAGTGGTAGTATATCTTATGGTATTATTAAATTATTTAAAATGAAAGTAAAAAAAGGTAGAGAAATAAAGGAGAGTGCTTTTTATAGACCTTTAAAGGTTTTTATTTCCGTTTTAGGATTTTATATTGCTATTTGTTTTCTAAAAACACCTTTAAATCTTTCTACTACAATAATGGATATAGTTAATAAAATTTTTGCAATTATTTCTATTATTATATTTGCTAGAGGATTGGCACAAAGTTTTGTTCCGGGTTCATATTTAGTGTATAAAATGGTTAAAGCAACAGAAAAACAGGAAGTTGATACATCTTTTAATTTTCTTTTAAAGATTATTCGTTTTGTTATTTATGCAGTTGCTGTTTTCTTAATTATAACTGAGCTTGGAATAAATTTAAACGGACTGATTGCTGGATTTGGAATTACAGGTCTTATTGTGACATTAGCAGCTCAAGATACGGCAAAAAATCTTTTTGGAGGGTTAGTTATATTTTTGGATAAACCTTTTGTAGTAGGAGATTGGATTCAATTTGATAAATATGAAGGAACTGTTGAAGATATTACTTTTAGAAGTACTAGAATTCGTACTTTTGAAAATTCAGTTGTCAATGTTCCAAATTCTGTTTTGTCTAATACTTCTATTAATAATTGGAGTCGTATGGAAAAAAGAAGATTTAAGTGTACTTTATGTTTAGAAATTGGTACTCCGTTAGAAAAAGTACATAAACTTACTGATAGAATACAAGAAATGTTAATTAAACATGATGATATTATTGATGAATCTGTTATTGTTAAATTTGATTCTATTTCTGATAATGGTATAGATTTATTAGTTTATAGTTATACAAATTCAATAGATTATGCTAGTTTTTTAGAGGAAAAAGAAAAAATTAATTATATGTTAATGAAACTTTTGAAAGAAGAAAATGTTCAATTAGCATATGATACAAAAACAGTTTATGTTAAAAATTAAACGATTTAAATTAAGCGACTTTATGTAGGTATAAAGCCGTTTAAATTTATATCAAAATGTAAACAATTTGCTCACATTTTGGACATATTTCTGTTATATAATATTGTAGGAGGAAGGAGATTAAGTATGGAAGAAAGTATATTAGTAGTTGATGATGAAGAAAGAATGAGAAAATTGATTAAAGACTTTTTAACTAATAAAGGATATCATATTTTAGAAGCTGAAGATGGAGAAAAAGCTTTAGAAGTGTATCAGCAGAATAAATCTAAAATAATGTTAATTTTATTAGATGTTATGATGCCTAAATTAGATGGTTGGTCTGTTTTAAGACAAATTAGACAAGAAGATAAAGAAGTTCCAATAATTATGCTTACTGCCAGAGGAGAAGAACAAGATGAACTTTTTGGATTTGAATTAGGTGTTGATGAATATATATCTAAACCTTTTAGCCCTAAAATTCTGGTTGCTAGAGTTGAGGCAATCTTAAAAAGAACTGGAAAAGATGAAAAGAAAGTTAAAGATTTTGGTGGTATAGAAATAGATAAAGAAGGTAGAACTGTTTCTGTTGATGGTAAACCAATAGAATTAAGTTTGCGTGAATATGAACTATTAGTGTATTTAGTACAAAATGAGAATATTGCTCTTTCAAGAGATAAGATTTTGAATAATGTTTGGAATTATGATTATTATGGGGATACAAGAACAATTGATAGTCATGTTAAAAAAATTAGACATAAATTAGGAAAAAAAGGTAAATATATAAAAACAATTCGTGGAATTGGATATAAATTTGAAAGAAAATAATATAAAGGACTTTGATTAAAATGATTCTTAAAAATGAAAAAAAATTAGAATGTATAAAAAGAGTTTTTCATTCAGTAAAAGTGAAATTATTTATGACTTTGTGTGCTACAGTTTTGAGTATTATAATTTTTTTAATTATTTTAAATACTTTTGCTTTGGAAAAATTCTATTTATATAGTAAAGAAAATACTTTAAAAGATGTTTATAATCAACTTAATGATTATTATAATGGAAAAGATCATGAACTAGATTTGGAAAGTGAATTGGAAAAGGTTGCAATAAAGAATAATTTTGATATTTTAATAAAAGATGAAGACAATATGAGTATATATAATTCTAATAAAAATTTTTATTCTTTTGTTGGTAGTGCAGTAAGTGCTCTTATTAATGGTAAAAACAAAAATTTATTGGATAGTAGTGAAAAATATACTATTTTTAAACAAAAAGATTTTAGAAATGGTGTGAATTATGTAATGCTTTCAGGTCAATTTGATAATGGATATTATTTATATATAAGAATACCTGTTTCTTCAATTCAAGATAGTGTTCGTATTTCTAATAATTTTTTGATTATAATTGCAGGTTTTACTATTTTGATTTCTGCAATTATGGTTTCTGTAATTTCTAGAAAATTTACAGAACAAATATTGGAATTAAATAAAATTGCTCAAAATATGGCAAATCTTGATTTTAGCCATAAATATAATATTACTGATGCAGATGATGAAATAAATAATCTTGGAAAAAGTATTAATACAATGTCAGATAAATTAGAGAAAACTATTAATCAGTTGCGTAGCACTAATATAGAATTGGAAAGAGATATTGAAGAAAAATCAAAAATTGATGAAATGAGAAAAAGTTTTATTTCTGATGTTTCTCATGAACTTAAAACTCCAATTGCTTTGATACAAGGCTATAGTGAGGGATTATTAGAAAATGTTAATTCTGATGATGAGAGTAGAAAATTTTATGCTGAAGTTATTTTAGATGAAACAAATAAAATGGACAGGCTAGTTAAACAGTTATTGGAATTGATGAAACTTGAGTATGGAAAAAGAGAATTTAATAACAGGGAGTTTAATGTTATAGAACTTGAAAATATGGTAATACAAAAATCTAAATTACTGTTAGAAGAAAAAAATGCAAAGATAATTTTTAGAAATAATGAAATTGTAAATGTTTTTGCTGATGATTTTTATATTGAACAAGTTATTACAAACTATTTAACTAATGCGATAAAAAATGTTAAAGAAGTTAATGGTGAGAAATATATAAAAATTGAAAATGAAGTTTTTTATGAGCCAAATGTTGTGCGTATAAAGGTTTTTAATACAGGAGATAATATTTCAGAGGAAAATATTGAAAGAATTTGGAAACGTTTTTATAAAGCTGATCAGTCAAGGAATCGTTCTCAAGGAGGTACAGGAATAGGCCTTGCTTTTGTTAAAGCTATTATGACAAATTATAATATGAAATATGGTGTTATTAATTGTGATAATGGTGTTGAATTTTATTTTGAATTGAAACTTGGAAATGACATATGTTAAAGTTACAGTTCATGTAGTCCAGATATCAAATAGGAGATAAGTTCTAAAATCTTATCTCCTTTATATAACTTGTAAATCACCATTAAAACCTTTCAAAAGTATGTTAAAAGGACTATAATTTTGTTTCTTATAGTATTGATACAGCTTCGTATTTCTACATAAAGTTTAGCAAAAGGGCATTTAATAAGATAGCTAATCAAGTAAAATAAAAAAATACCAAAAACTGTAAAAAGTCAACAAACCGTAAGAAAAAATAAGAAAAAAGATTGACAAAAACAAAAGTAATAGGTAAAATAAATACAATAATGTATCCACAGAGATACAAAACACATATTGAAAAAGAAAAGCAACAAAGGAAGAGGCTAAATAGCATGAACATTGAAAATCGAATATAAAATTCTAGAGTTTTATAACTTTATAGGAAAAAAGTTTATGCTATAAATAGCCTAAGAAACAAAAAGAAAAAAGAACAATATACAAAAATACAGCAAAAAAAGTATAATAAAAAATATATGTGTAAATAATAACCAAAGAAATAAAAGATAAAGGCAAAAATGAAAAATACAAAACTTTATCTAAAAAGAAAGGGAGGATAACAGATGAAGATACAAGACAGAATAAAAATGAAAACAAAAAGCAATAAAGGTATAACTC
>CAKPOI010000011.1 GCA_934169775.1 uncultured Clostridia bacterium | reverse complement strand
AACACTAGCACTAATTCTTAAAATTTTAGTGCTAATGTTTAAAAATTTTTGAGACATTTTCAAAAACTATTGACATAAAATTTATTGCACTTTTAAGATTTTAATGTTATTATAGAAATGAAAAAATTAAAAATGGAAAGAAATTGAAAAATAATCACAAATTTTTTCCAACTGAGCCCGGCTTAAAGAAAGGAAGAAAAATAATTATGAAAGAACAAGTTTTTGATTTTTATTCACCAACAGCATTAAAATCATACAATTTAGATAAAACAATGCAATATCAATTAAATATATTAGGAAGCCTAGATGTATTTACAAGAAAACACTGCGAAAATGTAGCAAATCTAACATGTAGAATATGCGAAAAATTACATTGTACAAAAGGATTTACAGAATATTGTACAATTTGTGCTTATTTACATGACATTGGAAAACAATTTATACCACAATCAATATTACAAAAACCAGCAAAATTAACAGATGAAGAATATGAAATTATGAAAACACATACCACAATTGGATATAATATTTGCATGAATGATTTAAAATTACGTCCATATGCTGCTGGCCCAATCTATCATCATGAAGCACTAAATGGTACAGGATATCCAAAAGGTCTGACCAAAAAAGACATACCATATGAAGGACAAATTATACGTGTAGCTGATGAATATGATGCCATAGTTAGCAAAAGACAATATAAAAGCCATATTGGAATCACAGATACAATAAAAATACTAATAGAAAACACAAAACCATTCCACCAAATAGATTCATCAGTAGCAGTAAAACATGTAAGTGATAATGCAAAATTAGGAAAAAATAATCCTATAATTGTAAAAGCTTTAATTTCAGTTGTTATTGAAGATATTGAATATGAAATAGGTTGTTCTCTAGAATATATAAATACTTTAGATATAACTATGAAAAGATTAAAAACCGCAAAAAAATATCAAGAAAAAATGTTAAAATCAACAACTGAAAAGAAAAAGCAGTATTATTTAGAAGGTATAAAAGCATACTTAGCTCCTGAAGAAACACCGGAAAATTTTGAAACTATACTTTCTGAATATGAAGAAAGTTATAACAATAAAAAAGCTCAAATAACACATTTACGTGAAGAAATAAAACAAATTAAGAAACTAAAAGTGTAACAAAATGACAAAAAAGTGTTCAATAATCATAAAGATTACTGAACACTTTTTTGTTCCTACTCTTGTTTTTTATAAATTTTTAATCTAAACCGAAACTAACTCCAAGTGCATTATTAATTTGATTCATAACTTTTTCATCTTCGATATGACCAATTTTCTCTTTTAGTCTACTTTTATCTATTGTTCTAATCTGTTCTGCCAAAATAACTGAATCACTCTTTAATCCACAAGTTTTACAATCTACATCAATATGTGTAGGGAGTTTTGCCTTACTAGTTTGTGATGTTATTGCTGCAGCAATAACTGTTGGACTATATTTATTACCTAAATCGTTTTGAATAATTACAACAGGTCTTATTCCGCCTTGTTCTGAACCTATTACTGGACTCAAATCTGCATAAAACATATCTCCTCTTTTAATTGTCATATATCTTCACTCCTAAGTTCTTATATTGTCAAGTTTTTTTCTATATATGTTTTAACTCAAATTAGCTCGAAGTAAAGAATACATTATATCTATTTTGTATTTAGCTTTACCTCAGTATATAATATGTAAACTGCTTCTTTTTTGTTCTCAGACTTACATTCCATTTTTATAGGTTTACCTGTTTTTTTATCTATTACTAGCATTCTATATTTTATGTATGGATTAGTATTTTCACTTGTCAAATCTAAAATTATATTATCATCATTTTCCTGCATTTTTTTATTTTCACATTTTTTATATTCATTTATAAAACCACTTAAATCAATACAACTATTTGTAACATATTTATAATTTTCAATAATATTTGTCAAACTTAATTTACTATTTTCTAGTGTCAACTTATCCTTTTCATGAATTATTTTGATTCCCTCAATATTACTTGGCTCTAATACTTCTTGAATAGATTTTTCCTGTTCGCCATCAATACTATATTTTTGTTTTATTCTATATTTATTTTCATTTTTATTACTATAAACTGACATCTCAATCTCTGCTTCATATGAGCTAATATTCATAAGATTATCTATAATTTCTTGACTACTACTATTATTACCTATTTTTTTATTTTTAATCGGATTTTTAATAAATATTTGTAAAACAATCAAAACTATAATTATAAGTATTATAACACTAAAAATTACAACAAATTTATTTTTCAAACCTCACACCACCTTTTATTTTCTTTTAAATTTTATTCAAAAAAGATAGTGTATATGTCTATTTTGCACATTATCAATACTACTTAATATTATTAAAATATATATCTATTTCACTCATTAATTCATCAATATTTTCAATTTTATTAATTTTGTCTCTAAATTCACTTGAATCTTTTAAACCTTTAGTATACCAAGATATAGGTTTTCTAAGCTCTCTAATGGCAACAATTTCAGGTTTATTTTTAAGTTCCAATTTTACATGATATTTTAAAACTTCTAATCTTTCTTCAAGAGACACATCTGGTAATTTTTCTCCAGTTTGTAAAAAATGCGCAATCTTTTTAAAAAGCCATGGATTACCAAAAGTTCCTCTACCTATCATGATTCCATCAGCACCAGTTATTTCAAACATTTGTAATGCTGATTCCTCATCCACTACATCACCATTTGCAATAACAGGAATTTTTACAGCTTCTTTAACTTTTTTTATAATTTCTAAGTCTGCTTTTCCAGAATAAAAATCTGTTCTAGTTCTACCATGAACAGTTATTGCAGATATCCCTTTGTTTTCAGCCATTTGTGCAAATTCAACTGCAACTATATTATTATGGTCCCATCCCTCTCTTATTTTCAAAGTAACTGGTTTTGTAGTATTTTTAACAACAGCTTCTATTACTTTTTCTGCTTTATTAATATCTAATAACAATTTGCTACCATCACCATTCTTTACAACTTTTGGAGCTGGACATCCCATATTTATATCTATAATATCTGCTTTATCTTCTAAATATTTTGCAGCAAAAGCCATTGATTCCTCTTCACTTCCAAAAATCTGGTATGCAACTGGCCTTAGTTCTCCATTAGTATCCATTAAAAGCTTAGTCTTCGTATCATCATGAAAAATTGCTCTACTACTTATCATTTCAGTATAAACAAGTCCTGCTCCCATTTTTTTGCAAATTTTTCTATATGACTTATCTGTTATACCAGCCATTGGTGCCAAAAAAATATTATTTTCAATCTCTTGATTCCCTATCTTAATTTTTTTATAATACATAAATTCCTCCATCATATTACAAAATGCCCAAAGTGTATATCTACAAATTGGACATTTTTTATTTATTGTACAAATATTGTTTTTTGTCTTTTTCCACTAATATTTAACAATATTCCTATCATTATATAATTTGTAATCATTGAACTTCCACCATAACTTATAAATGGTAAAGGTACACCTGTTATAGGTAGGAGTCCCATAACCATACCAATATTTTCTATCATATGGAATATAAAAATTCCTGCAATTCCTGCTGCTATCAATGTTCCTGTAGTATCTTTAGCAGTTTTTGCTATATATATAATTTTAGTTATAAATACAACATATAATATTATAATTGCTCCAGCAACTATAAATCCCATTTCTTCCCCTATTACAGAAAAAATAAAATCTGTAGTTTTTGGATACAAAAATCCTAATTGTGTTTGATTACCTTTTAATAATCCCATACCTGTTAATCCACCTGCTCCAATAGCCAACTTAGATTGTATAATATTATATCCTGCTCCTCTTGGATCAGATTCTGGATTTAAAAATATATCTATCCTTTTCTTAGCATGTTCTGGTAAAACAAAATTATATAATAATGGTATAGCTATTGCAATTAAAGCAATAACAGCTATTATATAACGTTTATTAATTCCTGCTGCAAACAACATTAATGCTGTTGCAACTATAAATGCCATTGCTGTACCATAATCTGGTTGTTTTATAATTAATAGTAAAGGTACTGCTAATGCAGCAAATATTATCAATAATTTCAAAGGCCTATTTATTTCTTGCTTTCCTTTTGCTTGAATTCTAGTTATTATCATTGATAAAAATAATACTACAAAAATTTTTGCAAACTCAGCTGGTTGAAAAGAAAAGCTTCCTATATTAAACCAACTTGTTGCTCCATTTATTGGCTTTGTAAAAAGAACTGCTATCAGGAGAATAATAAATCCTCCATAAAAAAAAGGTGATATCCTGGCAAGTGTTTCATAATCTATAAGCATAAAAACTAACATTATAATTAAACTAATAACAAACCATACTATCTGTTTTTTAAACTCATCATATTCCGTATTCTGAGTTGCAGAAAACAATGCTACTAGCCCTATTATTGTTAAAATGATAGCTATTATTAAGACTCCCCATTCAACATTTTTTAATTCTCTTTTTCTCATAGTTACCTCTTTTTCTTTATTTAAGCACTTGATTTATCTCTAGTTTTTCTGAAAATTCTTCTTACTTTTTTCATTTTTTTTAGAATTTTCAGATTCTTTTATTATTTCTTTTGCTTCATTAATTTCTTCAATTTGAGTTTTTTCTAATTTTTTATCATTTTCTTCTTCCGTATTTTGTTCTTCTTTCTTGCTTTCCTTATTTTTACTACCATCATTTTCATTTTCTAAATTACTTTTTTCTTCTTGCTTATCATTTTCTTGTTTATTATCTTCTTGTACTTTTTCTTGTTCTTCTTTCTTTTTTTGCAAATCTTTTGCATCTACTTTTCTTGCTTCATTTTTTATATTTTTTATTGGAATATTTGCATATAATGCTGGTGCCCCATTTGTACCATCTTCATTTTCTTTATTTGTTAATCTAACATCTATTGCACTTTCATCCACATCTATGTATTTTTTTATTACTTCTATTATCTCTTGTTTCATTAATTCTAGGAAGTCAGCAGATACATTTGCTCTGTCTTGCATTAATACTAAATGTAATCTTTCTTTTGCTGCATCTTTTGAGTTTTCTGTTTCGTTTTTTTCTTCTTTTTTTCCTATATTTTTAAAGAATTTTATTATGTTTTCAAACATTCTTTTACTCCTTCCACTTATGTACCTGTTTATTTTCTAAATAGTTTCTTTAATATGGCAAATAACCCTCTTTCTTCTTTTGGTATTGATACTTCTATTTTTTCTCCTAGTACTCTTTTTGCAATTTCCATATATGCTTTTCCTGATGGTGCTTTCCTATTTTGTATTACTGGCTCTCCTTTATTTGTTTGTGTTATTATGTACTCATCATCTGGTACTACACCTATTAAATCTATAGATAACAAGTTTACAATATCATCAACATCCATCATTTCGCCTTTTCTTACCATATTTGGTCTAATCTTATTAATTACCAATTCTGGATTTTTAATTTCTGATGATTCTAATAATCCTATTATTCTGTCTGCATCTCTTATTGCTGAAATTTCTGCAGTTGTTACTACTATTGCTCTATCAGCACCTGCTATTGCATTTTTAAATCCTTGCTCTATTCCTGCTGGACAGTCTATTAAGATATAGTCAAATTCTTCTTTTAGCTTTTTTGTTAATTCCTTCATTTGTTCTTCATTTACTGCACTTTTATCTCGTGTTTGGGCAGCTGGTAATAGGTATAATTCTTTAAATCTCTTGTCTTTTATTAGAGCTTGTCTTAATTTGCATTTTTCTTCTACTACATCTACAATGTCATACACAATTCTGTTTTCTAATCCCATTACAACATCTAGATTTCTTAAACCTATGTCTGTATCTATTAATGCTACTTTTTTTCCTTCTACTGCTAGACTTGCTCCTAAATTTGCGGTTGTTGTTGTTTTTCCTACTCCACCTTTTCCTGATGTTATTACGATTACTTCTCCCATAACTTTCCTCCTTAGGATTTATCATGCTTTTTTTATCTTATATATAATATAACGATTTCACCGAAAAGTCAATCGTTTTACATAAAAAATGGCAAAAAACTCTACCTTACACATAAGCAGAGTTTTCAATTTTTTTAACTATAATAATATATTTAAGCATCAAAATTTAGTTCAGGTACTTCTTTAGGAGTATCAGTATCAGTGTAATGTGTCTGGTATACACCATTATCTACAACTTCAATACCTTTTATGTAAAAAATATTATGTGTCAAATTATTTACAACATATAAATCCACAAAATTATTAGCATTATTTGTATTTGTATCTTTAACATTTTCATAATCTCTGCCATAATTAAGACTTATACCTTTCATTGCCTGTAAATCTATCACATAAAATTTACTATCTGCTGATTTCTCTTTATCATTTAAAATTCCTTGCAAATTAGTTATATTAGTATATTCAACATCACCTGGTATTTTACCACATTCATTATAAAAAGCAGAAACTTTTTGTCTCAAATTTTGAATATCAGTTTTTAGCTCAGCTAATTTCTTAACACTTGCACTAGTTCTAGTATTTATAGCAATTGTAAATGTTAAAGTTAATAATACTGCAACCGTAGCAACAAGAATTGTTAAAGTAACACCTTTTTCTTGTTTAATTCTTTCTTTCATCATTTGCACTCTCCTTTTTGAATTTTACAAATACAGTTTACTATTTTTCACAATTTTTTTCAATAGTTTTTCCTAATATTTCATATATTAACTTTTTATTTTTAACAAATTTTCTTTCTTGAATAACAATAAACCACATATAAATCAAAAAGAAAACAATTGCTATATTTTTATTACTAATAAAAGCTATACTGCCTATTATAGTAACTATAACAGACATAATAATTGAAAAAACACTCATAATTCCTTCTGTTTTCTCTTTTCCACAAAAAATTAGAATAATCCCTTTTAAGATTCTTCCACCATCTAATGGATAAATTGGAACTAAATTTACAATTAGTAATAAAAAATTAGCATATATAAAATTAATTTTATATATCAAATTTATTTTTAAACATGCTACTACATATATCAAAATTAGATTAACTAATGGACCAGCCAAAGCTACAAAAATCTTTTTTACTTCCAGTCTATTAGTCCTTTTCACTTTCATATTAATATCTTTAATATTCAATTTAAATATAACTCTAATACCAATTGGTATTAATTCTAACCTCTCTGGTTTCATTCCAAGCAAAATACCTACCAATAAATGTCCTAATTCATGAATAATAGCACAAATCATCATAATAACATATACTTTTATCTGACTTGTCACAAAAAATAAAAAAGCAATTAAAAAAATTTTTAAATCAATTTTAAATCTCATAATTTTTCTCTTTTCGTAATTAAATTTCTAAAATCTTTTGAGGATCAACAATTCTTTCTTGATATCTAATTTCAAAATGTAAATGTGGTCCTGTAGAATTTCCTGTAGAACCCACTTCAGCAATTTCCTGTCCTTGTACAATATGGTCACCTTGTTTTACATATAGCTGATTACAATGGGCATATATAATTGCTACCTCTCCTATTTGGATTTTTAAATGTTTTCCATAATCGCCTTCTTCAGAAGCCAAAACTACCTCTCCATCTGTAGCAGATTTTATTTTTGTCCCCATATTTGAAGCAATATCTGTGCCTGTATGATTTTTTGGCACTGCACCAGTTGCCGTATCTCTGTAACCAAATTTTGAACTTACTTTTCCTTCTATTGGCTTTATAAATGTAGTTGTATTTTTCACATTATTTATATCTTGCTCCTCCTGCGACAATTCTGTTACTTGACTTGTTTGATTTTCTTCAACAGCTCCTCCTATCCCACTATTCTGATTTTCTGTACTTTCACTACTTTCTTCTGCCTTTGTTTCAGTATTTTCATCATTGCCTTGAGCATTTTGTTCCACACTTTCTTCTTGACTTTGCTGTTCTAAAGTATTAGTTTTTTCTGTTTTTTGAAATATTCCTTGATTTAAAGAATTTATACTATTTTTTATATTTTCATATATCTCAACAAAATTTGTATCATATGATAACACTTCCTTAGTTTTATTCAAAAAATCCTCAGAAAATATAAATTGATTATTTTGAATAATATAAAAAACTCCATATATCATTGCACAAATTATAATTTGAATAATCATTTTCCTTAATAATTTTACATCTTTTTGTGGCTCACTGACATGTAACTTTTGGGTCTTATTCTCATATTCAATTCCACCTTTTCGCCTATTATATATTTCCTCTGCTCTCCTTATTTTTTCTTCTACAGACATTGTTCTTTCCATCAAAAAAACACCTCCAAATTTGTCCCACATTTGAACAAAAGCGGACATTAATAGCATTTCAAAACATTTTAAAGTCCGCGTCTTTGTTCTATATTACCAAATGTATTCAGACTAAGGTATTTTTATGATATTATATTTTATTTTAAAATTACTACAATCATTTCAATAATTGCCACAATTGTAGTACCTATAAGTAATTTTTTTATTTTATTATACTTTCTTTGCATAGATTTTATTACTTTATCACTTTTTTGAACATTTTCCACTTTATTACAATAATCATTAATAATCATTTCCGCTTCTTTTACTATATAATTATCAGTCTTTTCGGTAACTTCCTTACCAACTGTTTCTCTCTGATTTTGTAACTCAGCCTCTTTAATTTTAATATTTTTCTTTAACACAAATATTGCCTCATCAACAATATTTGAAGGCACACTTTTTAATATAACAGTATTTTTAAGGTTATTTGTCTCCATTTTCACATCAATCCTTTCTAAAATATTATTTCCATTTTTTTCATACTTATACAACTTATAAATTAAAGATAGCTATTTATTTTCTATTTGGCATTATAATTATTTTTAAATTAGGATCATTACTATATTTTTTTGTAATATCTTCCGAAAAACTAGCCAATTCATCTGGTATAAAAATAGTATTATAATTTTCATTTTTTAATTTTTTAATCAAAACATCTACCTTTTCTGGATCTTTTAACTTAAATATATCTAATCCAATCAATTGTGCAAATTTATAGTCCCTTCCATTTTCCTTTTCTGTTATAAAAGATTTCTTCATAACATACCATCTCCTATTAATCATATTTTGTACATTTTTACATTCTATATGTAATATTATCTAAAACATTTAAAATCTTATAGTTTTATTTTTAGTTGCAATTTTTAGACTTTTTTTGGGTACAATATTTATGGTGATTAATGTGGAAAAATTAAAGATTGAAAAAGCAAAAAAAAATAATGATACAATAACTAGTACAATACGTATAAGTGGAAAAACTTTTGATAAAATTAATGAATTGGCTGAAAAAAATCAATTGAGTTTTAATAGTGTCGTAAATCAAATAATTGAATTTGGATTAAAAAATTTAGAAGATTAATTGACATATCATTATAATTATTATACTATATATTTAGTTCAGGTTGTGTCTCTTATTTGATAGTATGTGTATCGTAACTGCACATACTTTTTTTCAGATTATGTTTGACAAACAAGAAAAATGATGTTATTATATAATTACAATAAACAAATTGTTCTTAATTCGGAAGATGTTATTTGTTTTGAGTATGTGTAACCGTAAACAATGCACATACTATTTTTTTGTCAAAAAAACAAGGTAGCTCCGTAAAAACCCCCCTGTTTGCTCTGACACTATGTATTTCTACATTCGTCTTTTGCCTTGTCTTGTTGTTCTTTTGCTTTCATAGTTTCTTCTTTTTCTTGTAAAAGCATTTCTACTAATCGCAAAATCAATTCGGAATTTGTCATTTGTTTCTTCCCCCTTTCCGTCCTTTAGTAAAAGACTTACCTTTCTGACTTTAAAAAGGTTGCCACTATATTAGCATACTTTTTTCTAAAATACAAGTAACTAAAATGCTTTTAACACTATAATAAATATTCAATTTTTTCCATAATAAAAAACTCCTCCTATTTAAAATTCATATTTTTAATAATCAAAACATGAACCAATAAATAAGAAAAGTTTATAGGTTTATTTTAAATATATTTATTGCTATAGTGGCAGATTTTTTACATAAATTATATATATTTTTAGCACCTTTATAGGTTTATAACTATTTTTGTAAGTTTTCTTGAACCGCTTCTTGCAAGGCTGTCATACTGTTTTGTATTGTTTTATGCTGTTTTTAATTCTAAGCGTAATTTGTCTGCAATCATTGCTATAAATTCACTATTAGTTGGTTTTCCTTTGCTTGCTGATATTGTATATCCAAATATGTTTTCTACTGCTTCTTGTTGGCCTCTTCCCCATGCTACTTCTATTGCATGGCGTATTGCTCTTTCTACACGGCTTGGAGTTGTAGCATACTTACTAGCTATTTCTGGATATAAGCTCTTAGTAATTTGATTTATTACATCAATATCATTTACAACCATTATAATAGCCTCTCTCAAATATTGATATCCCTTAATATGTGCAGGAACACCAACTTCATGTATAACATTAGTAACTAATGCCTCCAAGTTTTTCTTTTCTCTTTTTTCATCTTCTGGTATTTCTATATATTGTTGCTTATTTTCTCTCGAAATAAAATTATTTGTGTTATTTGTTGGAACAAAATTTTTAATTTGACGTATTCTATTTATTAAAACATCAATATCAAATGGCTTTATAACATAATATTCCGCACCTAACAAAATAGCTCTCTGTGTAATCTTATCTTGACCAACAGCAGAAAGCATTATACATGTTGGTCGTTTTGGTAAATTTAATCTTCCTATTTTTTCTAAAACCCCTATTCCATCTAAATGTGGCATAATAACATCAATTAATGCTATATCTGGAATTGTATTTGCAATCATATCTACAGCTTCAGCTCCATCTTTTGCAATTCCTATAACCTCCATATCTTCTTGCTTTTCCAAATAATTAGCAAGAGTTCGACTAAAATCTTGATTGTCATCTGCAATCAATACAGTTATTTTCTCTTTCATGCTTACCCTCCTATTTTCTATAAGTTTTTCAGTTAAATTTTATCACAAATGTGTACTGTAAAAATCTTACAAATAAATTATAACATTATTTTAAGGAAATGCAAGCATATTGGAATTATTTTCCATTTGTTTTTATAAAAACATCATTTTATTATACTTTTTTCAATTATTTTTTTATTTATTTCCTTTAATTCTTTTAAATTTATATTTTTTGTTTCAAAATCATTTATTAATTTATCTTTTACTTTATTTTCTAAAGAAATATTACAAACAATATCCTCACCATACTGAGAATTTTCTACTCTTATTTGATTTTTCTGGCAATAATATTTAAATTTTTCATATTCACTATAATCAACTCTTGCCATCATTACTATTCCCAAAACCATCCCAATCTTTTCAGATTTTTCTATTGCCATCATTGTTGCATCAGAATACGCCCTTACTAAACCTCCTGTTCCTAGTAAAATACCACCAAAATATCTAGTAACAATAACCGCAACATTACACAAATTATTTTTTTGCAATATATTTAACATTGGTCCACCAGCAGTTCCAGAAGGCTCACCATCATCACTAGATTTTTCTATGATCATATCATCTTCTATAACACGATATGCTACACAATTATGTCTTGCATCATGATAAATCTTTTTTATTCTATTTATTTCATCCTCAGCATTTTGTTTACTATTTACCTTTATAATATTTGCTATAAATTTTGATTTTTTTTCTATAATTTCGGCCATTTCATTTTCCATTATTGTAAAAAAATTATCCATTAAGCATTATTTCCTTCCTCACATAGTTTACTATTTTTGCTTACCTGCTACATATCCAGTAGAATAAGCAATTTGTAAATTAAATCCACCTGTATAACTATCTACATCTATTACTTCACCAGCAAAATATAAGCCATCTACTATTTTAGATTCCATCGTTTTTGGATTTATTTCTTTTATTTTCACTCCACCACTTGTTATAATAGCTTCTTCTATAGGTCTAAAGCCTTTTATTTCAAAACATAACCCTTTTAAAATACCTATTAAACTCATTCTCTCTTGTTTTGTTACTGTATTAACTTGTTTTTGAGGATTAATTTCACTTCTTTTTATAACTACATCTATAAGTTTTTGTGGTAATAACTTACTTAAACTATTTTTAAATTGCCTATTTTTTTCTTCTTCAAAATCTCTTAAAATTCTATCATTTAATTTTTCTACCGTAAGTGCAGGCTTTAAATCTATTTTTAAAATTATTTTCTTCTCTCTTAACAAATTGTCTATATTTTTGTATCTTACCAAATGTGCTGAGCCACTTAAAATAGTAGGGCCAGACACACCAAAATGAGTAAAAATCATTTCTCCAAAATCTTCATATATAACATGTTTTTTTGTTACATCTATAAATTGAATCTTTACATTTTTTAAAGATAATCCCTGCAATTCTTTTTCAACAAAATATGTTTCTAATGGAACAAGTGATGGTTTAATTTCTGTTACAGTATGTCCTATATTTCTAACCATTTTATAACCATCTCCAGTAGAGCCTGTTAATGGATAGCTCTTTCCTCCTGTTGCTAATATGATTTTATCAGCATTTATTACTCTTTTATTTGTTTCAATTCCTACTGCTCTTTCCTTATTCTCTACTTTTTCAATTATAATTCTTTTTACATTTTCATTTAATAATATTTTTACATTTAATTCTTTTAGTTTTTTTAAAAAGCAATTTAATACATCAATAGATTTGTCTGTAACAGGAAAAACTCTGTTTCCTCTCTCTACTTTTACTTTTAGGCCTTCTTCTTCTAAAAAATGTATAATATCTCTATTTGTAAATTGTTGAAAACTACTATACAAAAACATTCCATTTCCTGGAGTATTTTTTATGAAATCTTCCATTTCTAAAGAAGATGTTATATTACATCTTCCTTTTCCAGTTATCAAAAGTTTTTTTCCTAACATATTCATTTTTTCAACAATGATAACTTCATCATTTGTTGTACTACTCTCTGCTGCACTTATTGCTGACATCATTCCAGCAGGTCCACCACCTACAATTATCGTTTTCAACTTTTCTATCATTCCTCTCTTAAAATTTGACTCTTACGAATTAAATTTTCTTATTTTCCATTTCCTCTATAGCTTTTAATATTCCATATTTACCATATTGATATGTCAATCCTCCTTGCAAATATGCTATATATGGTTCTCTAATAGGCCCATCACAACTTAATTCAATTGTAGAACCTTCTGTAAAAGTTCCTGCTGCCATTATTACTTTATCTTCATATCCTCCCATACCTGCTGGTTCTGGTATTACATTACTATCAATTGGAGAACCTTTTTGGATCCCTTGACAAAATCTTACTAAATTTTCTTCACTTCCTAAATGAATCGTCTGAACTATATCTGCTCTTTTTTCATTATATTTAGGTTCTACATTATATCCTAAATCTTCTAAGATCTTACTAGCAAAAACTACTGTTTTTAAACTGCTTGCCACAACCTGAGGAGCAAAAAATAATCCTTTTAATAAATTTGTATTTTGATTTAATGATGGACCTATTTCCTTTCCTATTCCCGGTGAAGTCAATCTTTCAGCACATAACTCTACTAAATCTTTTTTTCCAACAACATAAGCACCACATGTAGCAATCCCTGCACCTAAGTTTTTCATTAATGAACCTACTGCCACATCTGCCCCTACTTCTATTGGCTCTTTCTCTTCTACAAATTCTCCATAACAATTGTCTACCATTATTATTACATCTTTATTTACTTCTCTTATTTTTGATATTACATTTTCTATTTTTTCAATATTTATACTTTTTCTAGTTGAATACCCTCTTGATCTTTGTATTTCTATTAATTTAACATCTTTTCTACTTAATCTTTCTTGAATAGCCTCTACATCAAACTCATTATTTATCAATTCAATCTGCTCATATTTTACATCATATGCTTTTAAGGAACTTTTACTTGGATTTTCTCCTATTCCTATTACTGTTTGCAAGGTATCATATGGTGCCCCTGTAATACTTATCATTGTATCATTTGGTCTTAGTAAAGCAGATAATGTAATTGCTAATGCATGTGTTCCTGATATAAATTGTGCCCTTACCAAACTGTCTTCTGCTTTAAAAACATTAGCATATATTTCTTCGATTTTATTTCTACCTGACTCATCTATTCCATAACCTGTTGATGTTTGTAAATGCATTTCCTGTAAATTACATTCTTGAAATGCTTTTATAACTTTAATACTATTTATTTCACATATTTCATCAATCTTTTTAAATTCTAGTTCCAAATCTCTTTCTACTTTATTTGCTAATTCTTTTAATTTCATTTTATCCATTCCCTTCTATAATAACATGTTCTTAAGTCTCTTTTTTCTACTATTCTACTATATTTCTGTTGCCTTTGCAATAATTTTATAAAAACAACCTAATATTTCATACCAATCAATTTTAAAATCTAATTATTTGTGTGTTGTATATTTATGTTAATTATGTTATAATAATATTAATTCCCACGGGAAAATAATTTATTATAAGGAGGACTCATTATTATGAGACAAGAAGTAACTTTTCGGCTACAGAATCCTTTTCCAGAGTTAGAATCTATTTGTTATGAATTTAACAAAATGATACTTTCTGGAATGGGTAACCACGCACAATTGGAATTAAATGAATCTGGAAACAATGAATATATTACAATAAAAATGTTCCGGAAACGCAATTATCCAAGCATTGTAGTCAACAGAGATATAATCCCAGCTGATTTTGAAACATCAAAAATTATTTCTAAAATAAAAAATGAAATCTTGTTTTTCAAAACTGATTCAGATGGAACATTTATTACTATATACATCTGCGATTGCTACAATGAAGTTCCAGATAACTCTTGCAGTTTCAAAAAGTTTCCAGCTATTAAATTCGACCAAGCAAAACCTCTTCTAGATGTAAAATTCGAATTAAGAAAAAACTTCTATGAATTGGAAGCTTTTGCTAGTATTATTAACAACATGTTAACCCAAAATGTACGTTCACACATAAGTGTAAGCAGTGATAATCATTTTAAAATTTCATTCTTATACATCGATGTAGACAGACCATCTTTGGTATTAGAAATTGGACTTGTAAAAGGTATTTTTCCAAAAAAGAAAACACACCTTTTGTCAAAGTATAATATCGCTTGTTCAAGAGAAATACCATTGATGACATCATTTTGTGTTTTACCACCACAAGAGAATTGCGGTCAAATCATACACATTTACGTGTATGAGCCAGATAATCCAAAGTTACTCGAAGAGCTGAACAAACAATTCACATTGTTCAGCATATGATTTTCAGGACATACTTCGACCTGATTTCTAACACTACATTTTTAATGTAGTAGGTTAAAAAACGACATGATTAACTTCCTAATTTCTTAGATAGTTTTTCATGTCGTTTTGTTTTACTAATTTTGAGCATATGGTAAAATTGCTATATGTCTTGCTCTTTTTACTGCTGTTGTTATATCTCTTTGATGTTTACTGCAAGCACCTGTTGTTCTTCTTGGTAAGATTTTTCCTTTGTCATTAACAAATTTTTTTAATTGATCTGCATTTTTGTAATCTAATTCAAAATTTTTGTCACTACATAAAACACATACTTTTTTTCTTTGTTTTCTGAATCTTGGATTATAATCTTCATCATAATTTTTATTATTTCTTCTATTTTGTTTTTTATCTGCCATTTTATATTTCCCCCTTTCAGTTCTAGAATGGTAAATCATCTGTTGAAGATGTTACTTCAAAGTCTGAACCCATTGAGCTCATGTTTCCTGGTGCAGTATTTCCAAAAGTATTTTCAAATACTCCTGCATCTCCATTTCCATCTCTTCTACCTTCAGCAAAATATGCTTCTTCTGCAACAACTTCTGTTACATAGTGTTTTACACCTTGATCATCATCCCATGTTCTTGTTTGAATTCTTCCGATGATTCCAACTTGTTGACCTTTTTTAAAGTATTTACTACAAAATTCACCTAGTTTGCTCCAAGCAACAATATTTATAAAATCTGCTTGTCTTTCTTCTCCTTGTCTTACAAATCTTCTATTTACTGCTAAACTAAAAGATGCAACTAGTGTATTATTTGCTTGTGTATATCTTACTTCTGGGTCTCTTGTTAATCTTCCCATTAATATTACTTTGTTCATTTCTTATCACCTTTCTCTGCTTTAAATAAAGGTCCCTTTTCTTTATTTAATTGTTCTTTGACTATTAGTCTTTTTTTACTATGATATATTTCATTATATCATCTGTTATTCTGTAGATTCTTTCTAATTCTGCTATAGCTTCTGGTTTTGATTCAAAATTGATTATTTCATAAATTCCTTCTTGTTGTTTTTTGATATCATAAGCTAATTTTCTTTTTCCAACTTTGTCAATTGATTCTACTTTTCCATTTTCATTGATTAATCCTGTAAATTTATCTTCTAATGCTTTTACTCCTGCTTCATCTAAATTTGGATTTACAATGATAACACTTTCGTATTTATTCATTGATTTCACCTCCCTTTGGATTTTTAACCCACCTTTTGGTTTTGTGAGTAGAGATTCAAAAAATGTTATTTTCTGAACACTGGTATTTTACCACCTTTTTTCAGTGTTGTCAATCGTTTTTAACAAATTTTACCACCGTATTATGTGTTTTTATAAAAAAATTATTCTTAGTTTTTGTATAATTAATTTGCTATCTTCTTTATTTTCCAATAATCTTCCAATCCTCTATTAACATACCAATTTTTCTTTTCCTTTAGTTCTTTCATCAAATTTTCTGCCTCTCTATATGCCATATCAAACTGTTCTTTATCAATAATATCATCTTTTAATGCTTGCTCTAATTCACTACAATCTGCTAGTTGTATATATGTTCCTGCTTTAGTTGCCGCAGGCTGAAAGTAAACTACATCTAAATACAAATCATTATAATATGGTATTCCATCTTTTATTTTATTTTCTGCTATTATATCAAAATAATATTCCAAAATTTCTTTCTTTTCATTAACATGTATTCTTACATTATATTTTTTATCTAAAGGTGTATACTCAATAATTGTAAAATCTTTATCCAATTTTTTTACACGTTCACCATTTATATATACAGTATATGGTTGTTCTACAGCTTTTACTTCTTTTAATGTTATATATGCATTTTTATCCTTCAATTTTTTTATTGTAATATCCATATCTGTTACTTCTCTAACTTGTTTTTTCCTAACATCTACCCATTTATTTAATTCTTTCATTTCACTATCCTCCTTAGCCTACTGCTAAACTCATATGGTTATTTCTTCTGATAAATTTTCATGTTCATAAAATTTTTCTAAAAAGCCTTTATTCTCTGAGTTTTTCATACTTTTTTTATACAAAAATTCTATATCTTTTTTTGATATTCTTTCCACATTTTCTCCACTTTTATGGATTATTTGCAACATTTTTTCTATGTCATTTATTGCATTTTCTAAATCTTCATTTATTACTAACCAACTACAAAATTCTTTAGCATATTTTATTTGTTCAATACTCCTCTGTAATCTATTTTGATTTCTATTCTGTTTTATACGTTCTGGTGTTGGTGGCATTATATATATAGAAATTACATTTTTATATATCTTTTTTAATTGCATTACTCCTTTTGCTCCTATATCTATTATTACAAATTTATCCTTATATATTGGATTACTTAAATCTATTTTTGGTACTCCATAAAATTCATTTTCAACTGTCGAACATGCTAGCATTTTCTCTTTTTCTTTTAACTTTTGATATTCTTCTTTTTGAATAAAATAATGCTGTTCGCCTTGTTTCTCTCCTAATCTCAAAGTTCTTGTTGTATATGTAGGTATCTGCAAATATTTTTGCGGATTTCTTTGTACCAATTCTTTTATAATTGTACTCTTTCCTGCTCCACTCGCCCCAGTAAATGTTACTAAAATATTATTAATTTTTATCACTTTCCTTTCGTATTAGTAATATATAATGCCAAAATGTTTTAAATTTCCCATTCTCTTTTTGCTTAAAATCTTGTACCTGTGCTAAATACTCAATTCTAAAATTTTTAAATAACTCAGGTATTATTTCCATATCTGCATAAAAATGTGGTACACCGCTTCTCTGGTCCCTCATCCATTCTTACAGCAGTATTTGTATCTTTTTTTGGATTGTTTTCATTTTTAAATGTTTCTGCATTTTTTGAGCCTAATGTTAAAAAACATTCTCCACCATCTCTTAGGATATTATATATTTGCTCTATTATAATTTTTATTCCCTCTGTATCTGTATGTGATATTACATTTCTACATAATATACAATCTATACTTTCTTTTTGATATGGAAGTTGTATCATATCTAATTCTTTTATATCAGCTTTTATGCCTTCTTTTTCTAGCCAACTTCTTGTTGATTTTACTGCTTCTTCTGATAAATCTATTCCATTTACATTAAACCCATTTTTTGCAAATTGAACCGTATGTCTTCCTAATCCACAACCTATATCTAGAAAATCTTTTTTATTTTGTTTTTTCCACCTGTTTATTAAGTAATATGATTCTATACAAGGTTCCTTCCACTGCTCCTGTGCACTTGCATTTAATTTACTCCATACCCATGGTTTTGATTCTATCATATCCTCCTCCTTTGTTCACCGAAATATAATTTTACTATATTTCTATATATTTTTCAAGCTATAAACTAAGTAAAAATTCATCTTCTCTTTTTATTAACTTATCTGCTTTAATGTTTTTCTTACACAAATGCCTTAAATATGAAACTTCTTCTTGCCAAAAAGTGCCATGTAATGCAATATAGTTTTCTTTTATTTCAAACGTACTTTTTTCCTTATCTATTTTTTTCAATAAATTTTTAAACTCATTTTCTGTTATTACTTTTTGACTCTCAATTTTGCATAATTCAAAATTTGGGCAATCTAAATTACAAAAACCAATCTTATTTGTGCCTATACATATAGGATAACTTACACATTCTGGTTTACAATAATAAATTCGTGCACTATGTCCATTATAATCTGGTTTTCCGCACATATAACTTATTCCACATGAAGTCTTTTTAAATACAGGATATTCTCTTTTTGTATCTTTCAAAACTTTCTTTATTCTATTATAAGTCTCTGGATATAATACTTTATGGTCTGGATCATATTTTTCTGGAATAGCAATATTTGCTTTTTCAAATATTTGCTTTAAATATGTATTCATTCTTATTCCTGAAACAATACTTGCCTTACAGTATTTAGTAACTATTTTTGCCACATGCCCTATTGTTTCATCATCACTATTTATACCTTCTATAACAGGTCTATAGTAATTTATAAGTTTACAATTTTTCAATTTTGACAATTTCTCTAATGTTTCTATTTGTGTTTTTTCATTTCTGTTCTCTAATTTTTCTGATAATCCTGAAAATGTATATAATATTATAATATTTAGGTTAATTTTTTCTATTTGCTTTATTTCTTCATCTGTTATATATCCTTTTGTTATTATTAATATTGGATTTGGAACCTCATTTTTTTCCATTTCTTGCAAAACTTTAATAGTACTATCAAAAATTTTTTTATTTAATAACGGATCTGTTTGATTATTTACTGATATTGGAATTTCTGGTGAATATAATTTTAATGATAATAATTTTTTTACAAGCTCTTTTTCATCCTCCACTTTTCTTACATTTTCTCTATCTCCTAAAGAGCTTAAAATACAATATTTACAATTTATTGTGCATCCATTATATGAAGAAATTGATATTGAAGATTTTAAATAATTGATCATACAAATTCCCTTTCTTTTTAATAAATCGTTTTTTCTTTATAGTCTATCTGGGTTATATTATTTTTACTTAAACGTTCCTTGTTTACCCATTTTTGTAATTCCATTATTGGTATTGGCATAAATGAAATTACTATTGTTATAAGCCATTGCATACTATTTAATGTATGTAACTCAAAAACATCTGCAAATACTGGCACTATTGCCACTATATTTTGCACAAAAACACCTAATAAAAAACTTCCAATTAAATATTTATTTTCCATAATTCCAACTTCAAATATTGACTTATCACTTTTTATATTAAAACTATGTATTAATTCTAACATTCCTATTGTTATAAACGCCATTGTTCTTCCTATTTCTAGGCCATAATATTTGTTTCCTATACTAAATGAAATAAGTGTTAACATTCCTATCATTATTCCTTCTATTATTATTTTACTCCATAAACCATCTGAAAAAATTCCTTTCCTGCTGTCTATTGGTTTTCTATTCATTATGTCCTTTTCTGCCGGTTCTAAGCCTAGCGCTATTGCTGGTAAAGAATCTGTTACTAAATTTATCCATAACAATTGTATTGCTAATAATGGCGATTTCATTCCTAGTACTAACCCCATAAATATAGTGACTATTTCTCCTATATTAGTTGCTATTAAAAAATGTATTGCCTTTTTGATATTATCATATATATTTCTTCCTTGTTTTACTGCTTCTACTATTGTTACAAAATTGTCATCTGTTAATATCATATCTGATGCATTTTTAGCTACATCTGTTCCATTTTTCCCCATCGCTATTCCTATATCTGCATTTTTTAATGCTGGACTATCATTTACTCCATCTCCTGTCATTGCTACTACTGCTCCTGTTTTCTGCCATGCTTTTACTATACGTACTTTATGTTCAGGTGTAACTCTCGCAAATACTGAATATTCTTTTATATTTTTTTCTAACTCTTTTTGTGACATCTTATCTAATTCTTGGCCTGTTATTGCTTTGTCATATTGTCCCATTATTTCTAATTCTTTTGCTATCGCCTTTGCTGTTTGTATATGATCTCCAGTTATCATTACTGTTTTTATTCCAGCTCTTTTACACGTTTTTACTGCTTCTTTTACTCCTTCTCTTGCTGGATCTATCATCCCTATTAAACCTAAATATTTTAGATTTATTTCTGTGTTTTCACTTGTTATTTTACTTGGTAATGTCGTTAATTCTTTATAACCCACTGCTATTACTCTTAATGCCTTATTTGCCATTTCTAAGTTTTGCTTTTTTACTTCTGCCTTGTTTAGATTTTCACATCTTTCTATTAACACATCTGGTGCCCCTTTTGTGATAACTATATATTTATTGCCTTTTCTATGTATTGTCGTCATCATTTTTCTAGTTGAATCAAATGCTATTTCTGCTACTTTCTGCATTTGTCCTTCTGTAGTTCTTTTATTTATTCCTAATTCTAAAGCCCTTTCTACTATTGCTTTTTCTGTTGGTTCTCCTATTACTTTATAGTTTTGCGTTATTTCACAATCTGTACAAAGTGCTGCATATTCTATCATCTTTTTTTCATCTATTGATCTTGTTTCTATTACTTTCATTTTATTTTGTGTTAGTGTTCCTGTTTTATCTGAACAAATTACACTACTACTTCCCAATGTTTCCACTGCCGGCAATTTTCTTATTATACTGTTCTTTTTTGCCATTCTAGTTACTCCTATTGAAAGTACTATTGTTACTATTGCTGGCAAACCTTCTGGTATTGCTGCTACTGCTAATCCTACTGATGTCATAAACATTTCTATAGGTTCTATTTTCTTTATTATTCCTATCAAGAAAATTAGTATACATATTGCTAAACATGCTATTCCTAATATTTTTCCTACTTGTCCTAATTTTTTTTGAATTGGTGTTTCTGGTGCTTCATTTTCTATCATCATATTTGCTATTTTTCCTACTGTTGTTCTCATTCCTATTTCTGTTACTACTGCTTTTGCATGTCCATTTACTACTGTACTTGCCATAAATGCCATATTTTTCATATCACCTAATTGTTCTTCTTCTCTACATATATAATTTGCATCTTTTTCAGATGGTACATTTTCTCCTGTTAAACTTGATTCTTCTATTTTTAGATTATATGTTTCTAATAATCTACAATCTGCTGGTACGTAATTTCCCGCTTCTAATAATACTATATCTCCTTTTACTAGTTCTTCTGCATTGATTTCTTTTATGCTTCCTTCTCTTATTGTTTTACACTTCTGTGGTGTTAATTTTTTTAGTGCTTCTATTGATTTTTCTGCTTTTGCTTCTTGTATTACTCCCATTATTGCATTTAGTATAACTATTACAATTATTATAAATGAATCTATGTAGTCATTCTCCCCTTGCATTTTTGAAACTAATGCTGAAATTATTGAAGCAATTATTAAAATAATTATCATAAAATCATTAAATTGTTTGATAAATTTTATTAATATACCTTCCTTTTTCTTATCTGCTAATTTGTTTTTCCCCTCTTTCTCTTGTAATTCCTTTACCTGTTTTTCTGTTAATCCTCGCATCTCATCAGTTTTTAGTTTCTCTATTATCTCCTGTTTTTTTAATGTTTGCCACATTTTTCATCCTCTCCTTTGCTTGTCTTTAGTTTATATTATGCTTGTCTTTTTTAGATTATGTATTAAACCTAAAAATTGTTTTTGAAATACTCATCATATATCTAAATTAACCACCTTACATAAAATTTCTAAACTTTTGTCGAATTTTTGCATATTATATACTGGAGGGATTGCAATGCTTTTAAACTGCTTTATTTTAGCAATTTCAAGTAGCATTGATTCACTTGGAATCGGTGTTACATATGGAATAAAAAAGAAAAAAATTTCATTTTTTAGTACTATAATATTATTTTTAATTTCACTACTGGTATCTTTCATGTCTGTTTTTTCTGGTACAATATTACTAAATTTTTTACCAAAATATATTACTGAACTAATTGGTTGTTTAATATTATTTATAATTGGATTATTTATTATAATAAAATCGATTTTAGAAAAAAAATCTGGAAAACACAATGACTTTGATTTTAATAATTCAAATTTAATAGATCCAAAAGAAGCCATCTTTTTAGGATTAGCCTTATCATCAGATAGCTTTGGCATTGGTATTAGCTCAAGTTTAATTGGTACATCTTACATCTTATTTCCAATTCTTATTAGCATTTTCCAATTTATCTTTTTACGCCTTGGCATAACTATTGGTAAAAAAATTAGCAAATTTACAGGATTTTCTGATTTTATATGCTCTATTCTTTCTGGAATTTTACTAATATTAATCGGAATTTTACAATCTTATACAATTATTTATTAGTATTACTCAATTAATTATAAATGATATTTTTTTTAAATTACATTATTTTTGCTTTACTTTTATAATTTTTTTTGATATTTTAATTATTTAGGTTAGCAATACCCTATAGATTTATATAATTTATGGTATTTTGTCATTATTAATGATATTTTATTGTGTATAATTGATTGAATTTTAACCTATAAAGTTAGAAAATAAATCATATAATGAATTTTTGAAAGGATGTATGTACATGGAAGAAATCACTTCAGCAGAATTATTTAAAGTAATCGGAAAAAATATAAAATATTATAGAAAATTATATAACTTAAAAATCGGTAAAATGACTCAAGAAGACTTAGCCGAAATTGTAGATGTTTCTACTGCTTTAATTGGTGGTCTAGAAAGTGACAAAATAAATCAAGGCATTAGTGTCTTTAATTTATGGAAAATTAGTAATGCTTTGCAGATTTCAATAGATAAATTATTTGATAATTCAGATTCTTCTAACAGATTTATAGAAAATTAAACTATATATATTATCATAAAAATTTTTCTCATATATTTATTTAGTTAAAAAGCTATCGAATTTTGTTTCGCTAGCTTTTTTCACCTATAAATAATTTTTCAAAGTATACTAATATTTCATTTACACATTACTACTCTTCTCTTAATTTCATAGAAAGCAACTTTGAAATTCCGCTTTCTTCCATTGTTACTCCATATACGCTGTCTGCTGCCTCCATTGTTCCTTTTCTGTGTGTAATAACTAAAAATTGTGTGTTTTGCGCAAATTTCTTTAAATATTCTGCATATCTATATACATTAACATCATCCAATGCAGCTTCAATTTCATCTAGTACACAAAATGGTGCTGGATTTATTCTTAAAATAGCAAATAATAACGCTATTGCTGTTAATGCCTTTTCTCCTCCAGATAATAATAACATATTTTGCAATTTTTTTCCTGGCGGTTGTGCAGTAATATCTATGCCACATTCTAATATATTTTGTTCATCTTCTAATTTCACTTCTGCTTTTCCTCCACCAAATAGTTCTGCAAATACTTCTCCAAAGTTTTTATTAATTTCCTTAAATTTTTCTTCAAACTGTTCTTTCATTATTACTGTCATATCTGTTATTATTTTTCTCAATTTTGACATTGTATTTTCTAAATCTAATCGTTGCTCACTCATGAAATCATAACGTTCTTTTTGTTTTTTGTATTCCTCTATTGACTCTACATTAACACTTCCCATTTCTTTCATTTGTGTACGCAAACTATTTACTTGCTTCTTTGTCTCAGACACATTTTTTGGTTTTTCATATTCTTCAATGGAATTTGGTGTTAATTCATATTCTTCCCATAATTTATTTATTGTTTCTGATATTTCTTCTTGTATTTTAGTTTTTCGCACATCAATTTTTACAAGCTGTCCTTTTAAATCTTCTATAATTTTGAATTTTTCTGTTATCTGTTCTTCTTGACTTGCTAATTTTTCATTTTTATCTGTTCTTAATTTTTTTAGCTCTTCTATTTTTGTTCCACTATTTTTTACTTCTTCTTGTATCTTTGCAATCTTCTCTTGAATTTCTTTAATTACTTCTTTTAGTCTCACTGTTTCTTGCTTGCTTTGTGCTATTTGATCTTGTTTATTTTTGACAGATTGTCTATTTGCTTCAACCTCTTGTTGTATTCTCTCCTTTATCTCTTCTATAGAACTTTCACTTTCATCAAAAGATGATACTGAAATTTTTAAATTTGTAATATCAAAATTCAAATCATCTATATATCTTTGATTATCCTTATTTAATTCTGCATATTCAGTTATGACTTTTGATAATTTTTCATTTTGTTCATTAATTTCTTCAATCTCTTTTTGAATTTCCAACTTTTTATTTATTGCAAATTCTTTTTGTTCTTCTAATCTCTTTTGTTCTTCTTTAAAACGTTGCAATCTACTTTCAATTTTTTGAATTTCTTCTTCGAAAGATAGCACTTTTTGTTTACCTGTTGCATATGCAATTTCATTTTCTTGTAACTCTTTTTCTAGTCTTTCTGCTACTTCTAATATATCTTGTATAGATTCTTCATACCCATTTTTTTCTTGCTCAATTTTTTCTATATTTTCTTGTAATTTTTTAATTTCTTGCCCCAGTTTTTTAATTTCATTTTCTCTTCCTAAAATATTTACTGTTTTTTTCATAACAGCACCACCAGTTATTGCTCCTGATGTATTTATGATATCTCCTTCTTGTGTAACAATTTTAAAATTTTGTCCATTTTCTTTTGCTACTCTGATTGCAGTGTCCATATTATCTACAATAACTGTTCTTCCTAGTAAATTAAATATAATTTGCTCATATTTTTTATTGTATTTTACTAAGTCTGATGCAATTCCTATTATTCCTGATTTATTTCCTCTTATGTTATCTACTTTTTTTCCTTTTATAGATGTAATTGGCAAAAATGATGCTCTTCCTATATTATTTTTTCTTAAATACTCTACTAGCTTTTTAGCATCTTGTTCTGTTTCTGTTACTATATTTTGTAATGCCATTCCTAAACTCATTTCGATAGCTGTTTGCAATTTCTCTGGCACATCAATAAGATTTGCCAAAACTCCTTCTACACCTTTCTTTAATGACTGATTATTTTCACAGTCAATTAATAAAGTTTTTACACTTTTAGTGTACCCTTCTTTTTCTTTTTCAGTTTCTATTAAAAATCTTTGTCTTGATTCTTTCATTCGTAATTCATTTGACATAGTATTAATTTTTGTTTGGTATATTTTTGTTTTTTGATTTACTTCTTCTTTTTGTTTAGCTATATTTTCTAATTCTTTTAAATTTTTATTTCTTATTGACTCAATTTCATAAAACTCTTTAGAAATTTCTTCTTTTTTCATTCGTGTATTATCTAATTCTGAAATAATACTTTGTATTTCATTTTTTACTTGTTTTTGCCTTTTATCATCATTTTCAAAGTTTATTTCTTGCTCTTGAATATTTGCTTGCTTTTCATACTTTTGATCTGTATTTTCTTCTACTTGTTTTTTATATTCTTCTATTTTTAATGCTTCCTTAGATAATTTCTCTGTTATTTTATCTAACTCTGCTTGTTTTTCTGATAATTCCTTTGTAAATTTTTCTTTGTTTTTTCTTAAGTTTTCTCTTTTTTCATCTTTTTGCTTTTGTTCTTCTTCTAGTTCTTCTAATCTTGAATTTTTTTCTTCGATTTCTTCTAAAAATCTCTTTTCATTTTCTTCATTATTTGATATCCTTGTTTTTGATACATTTATATCTGAATTTAACATTTCAATTTCTTTTTGACTTTCAAATCCTAGATTAGACATATGTTCTATTTTATTAGTTATTTCATCTATTTCTTCTTTTAGCTGTTCTTTTACTATTTTTACCCTTTCTAATCTAGTTTCTTCTGTATCACATTGCTCTTTTGTTATATTTTCATCTTCTACTATTTTTTCAATCTCTTTTTTGTCTTGATCTATATTATATAAAAATAATCCTACTTCTATATTTTTTAGACTATCTCTTAAGCTTAAGTATTTTTTTGCTTTTTCTGATTGGGCTTGTAATGGTTCCAAATTTCCTTCAATTTCTGCCAAAATGTCATTTATTCTTAATAAATTTAATTTTGTATGTTCTAATTTTTTTTCTGTTTCTTGTTTCCTTACTCTATATTTTACAATTCCTGATGCTTCTTCAAAAATATGCCTTCTGTCTTCTGACTTATTACTTAATATTTCATCTATCTTGCCTTGTCCTACTATTGAATATCCATCTTTTCCTATTCCTGTATCCATAAATAATTCCTGTAAATCTTTCAATCTACATGCAACTTTATTTATATAATAACCTGTCTCACCACTTCTATATATTCTTCTTGTTACTGTTACTTCTGTATATTCAATTGGTAGTCCTCCATCTGCATTGTCAAATACTAATGAAACTTCTGCAAAACCTAATGATTTCCTATTTTGTGTTCCTGCAAATATAATATCTAGTGATTTTGAACATCTCAACGCTTTACTACTCTGTTCTCCTAATACCCACCTAATTGCATCTGATATATTACTCTTTCCTGATCCATTTGGTCCTATTACTGTTGTTATCCCTTGTTTTAACTCTATTACTGTTTTATCTGCAAATGATTTAAATCCTTGCATTTCTATCCTTTTTAAATACATGTTTTACCACCTTTTTTGCATTATTTAATTCTTTAGCATCATATCATAAATACTGCAAATTTTCAACATTTTATATGTTAAATTCTTCTGATACTACTTCTGCCATTCTATAAATAAATTTCTGCTGTTTAGGTGTACATTTCTCTAAAATCATTCTAAAATCTTTATATAAATAATCATCTGAATTTTGTTCAATTCCTGTTAAAAAATATCCTGCTGATACATTTAATATATCTGCTATTTCTATAATTCTTGACAAATTTATATGTGTCCTTCCTGTTTCTATTCTACTATAAAATGCTATAGATGTTTCAATTCTTTCTGCCATATCTTCCTGTGTAAGCTTATGTTTTACTCTTTCTGCTTTAATTCTTTTACCAATTACTTCATAATCTATTACCATATTAACCACATCCCTTTCATTTTTAGTTATATTTTTCTAACATCTATTTGTAAATATAACACTATTGGTTGTAGCTGTCAATACTTTTTTTAATTTATTCGTAAATATTTATCTTTTTTAAATCTATAGATTATAGTTATTCTCAATTAGGTATATTTCCATCTCCTTTTTTAATACAATATATTTATTAATTCTAGATTTTTTACTTATAATATATTTTAAATCATACATATTAAAATCTAAAATATTGTATCCTAATTCAACATTATTTTCTCCAAAACTAGTATATCTAATACAAGTATTGTGCTTTGTATTCCATTTTTCATTTCCAACATAAATAACTATAGGTATTACTATTGGCATTTTTTCTTTGCTTACTTCTTTTAAATTTTTGATTAATTCCATACATTCATTAAAAATAATATATGGTATATTATAATTTGGATTTTTTTCGAATTTTATAATGAAATAAATATCTTTATTTTTGACTTTAAAAACTTGACTATCAATAATTTTACTTTTTTCTAAACTTTTAAAAATTTTTGAATTTTCTAATAATTCTAAATTTTCCGAATTAACATCACATATTTGAATTTTAAAATAATCATTTATTATATATGAAACTTCCTGTTCATCATACAGGAGTTTTTCTATAGCATTTTCAATATTTTCATTAAACATTTCCACTAATTTTTTCTCTTTTGAAATTTTTTTATTTTTTCCTATGATATCTATATTATATGCTTTCTTATTTTGTCCATGTATTAATTTTTTTATTTTACTATTTGACACATAGTCTAAATAGTCATTATATGTAAATAATTGCATTCATTGCTCCTTTCTTTTCCCAAAAATTCCACAAAATCTAATTTGATATTAACATAAAACTAATTTTTTTACAATATATTCGACAAAACTTCCCATTATTTTACATATAATTTTATATTTATAAGAACAAAAGCGGACATTAATAACATTAGCACCTATTGGAACATTTTAAAGTCCGCGTCTTTGTTCGTGCGCGAAAATTTATGAAATAAATTTTCTGTGCATCATTGTTTTTTATAGGAAGTTCAAAGAACTTTCTATAATATAACAAAAGCGGACATTAATAGCATTAGCACTTCTTGGAACATTTTAAAGTCCGCGTCTTTGTTCGTGCACGAAAATTTATGAAATAAATTTTCTGTGCATCATTGTTTTTTATAGGAAGTTCAAAGAACTTTCTATAATATAAATAAGGACAGAGAAATTCCTTAAAAATTTAATGATTTTTTCTACGTCCCAAAATCATCACTTACCACTGACAATTTACAATTTTATCATATGGTGCTTTAGTTTGTAACTCACCTGCTAATGTCATAACTTCTTGTAATCTATTAAAACTTTCTTCTTTAAGTTCTGGGGTTTCATTCCAAGCATCTATGTCCTTGTAACTTTGTACTGCAGTTTTTATAAGTTCTTTTTCTGTCCCTGGGAAAAAATCGATAATAACATTTGCTATTTCATCTGCTGTATGCTCACTAACCCATTTTTCTCCCTCATAAATCGCTTTAGTAAAATTTTTAATAAGTTCACTATTTTTTGAAATATAACTTTTTTTAGCAAAATATGCTGTATATGGAATTTCACCTGCTTCTTTTCCTACAGATGCAACAATATAGCCTTTTCCTTGTTGTTCTGTTAATGATGCAGTTGGTTCAAATAAAGTTACATATTCTGCATCTCCACTTGTAAATGCACCTGCCATTAAATCAAATTTTATACTATCATCTAGATTTAAATCTATTTGAGGATTTATACCATTTTTCTTTAACACATACTCTAATGTCATATATGGCACTCCTCCTTTTCTTCCTGGTATTACTGTTTTACCTCTTAAATCTTGCCAACTAAAATTCTCTGTTTTTGATTTTGCTACTAAAAATGAACCATCTTTTTTTGTCATCTGTGCAAAAACCTGACAATAATCTTCTTTTCCTTCATTATATACATATATTGATGCTTCCGGTCCTGCAAAACCTATTTCAACTTGATTACTAAGTACTGCTGTCATTACAGTATCTGCTCCTCCTCCAGTAGTTAAATCTATGTCTATTCCATGATCTTTAAAATATCCATTATTTATCGCTACATATTGTGGCGCGTAAAAAACTGAACGAGTAACCTCACTAACTTTAACTTTAGTTAATTCTTTATTATCTTTTGTTTGATTTTTATTAGAAACCATTTGTATTAGTATTGCTAATAATATGATTACTAATATTGTTATGACAAATATAAGTGTTCTTTTTTTCATAATATCCTCCCTTCTATTTGTTATATTTTATGTATACTTTTGAGATTGTGTGTATATAACAAAAATATAACACTTTTTTCACAAAACTTTCACAAAAGTGTTGTAATCTATTAATAGTTTAGATAAAATAATTATTAGGAGGTCTTTCAAATGGAAGAAAATAAAAACGAAAATACACCTATAAAAGATGTAGAAACAAAGAAAAGCACTAACTTCAAAACCGTTGCAAGTTCAAATATGTATAATACAAAAAGAACAAAATCAGGATTTGGAAAAAGCGTAATTTTACCATTTTGTAGTGGAGTAATTGGATGTGTAGTTGTTATTGGTACATGTTTTGGGGTACCTTCTATACGCTCAAAAATATTAAGTACAAATACTACTAATATAATAAACAACACATCAACATCTTCATCAAGTAATAATGGATATGTATCACAAGTAAATTTATCAAATTACTCTGATACAGCAGTATATGCTGCTAACAAAATCTTACCTTCAATAGTAGGTATAAAACTAGAATACACTGTAAATAATTCTATGTTACAAATGTTTGGAAAATCTAGTTCAAGTACTGCAACAGCTACAGGATCTGGAATCATTATAAGCGAAGATGGTTACATTCTAACAAACAATCATGTTGTATCAAGCACAAGTAGTAACAGTAACAGTAGTTCTTATTACCAAGTTTCAGAAGCTAGCAAATTAACAGTTACACTATTTAATGATGATACTGAATATGAAGCTAAAATCGTTGGAAAAGACGAACAAACTGATTTAGCAGTTATAAAAATCGAAAAGACTGGTTTATCTAAAGCTGAATTTGCTGATTCTGATTCAATTAAAGTTGGCGAATTTGCTATGGCCGTTGGAAATCCAATAGGAATGCAAAGTAGTGTTACATGTGGAATTGTAAGTGCTGTAAATAGACAGGTTACAGATTCTGATGGTAAACAATATACCCTTATTCAAACAGATGCTGCTATAAATTCTGGTAACAGCGGAGGAGCTTTAGTTAATAGTGAAGGTAAAGTTATTGGTATTAACACTTTAAAACTTTCTGGAACCGGTATTGAAGGTATGGGATTTGCTATTCCTATAAATTCTACAACTGATATCACATCTCAATTAATTCAATATAGTAAAGTAAAAAGACCATACATTGGTATTACAGGTATTGACTTAAATGAAGAAACAGCCAAAACTTATAATTTAGTTACAGGTGTTTATGTAAAAAGTGTTGAAGATTTTTCAAGTGGTGAAAAAGCTGGAATAAAATCTGGTGATGTAATTATCGAAGCTGATGGTACAAAAATATCTACTATGGATGACTTAAACAAAATTAAAAATTCTCACAAAATAGGTGATGAAATGAAAGTCAAAGTAAATAGAAATGGACAAGAAAAAGAATTAACAATAACTTTAGGTGAACAACCATAACCACAAAAACCAGCTATATGCTGGTTTTTTTATACTCTAGGAAAGCTTTCCTAAACTTCCTAAAATATAAAATATAACAATACACAGAAATTTACAAAACTTTTCTGTAAGTTCACTTTAAGTTCACAAAATGGACAAAAAAATATTTTATAATACAAACATAATCAGTTAGAGATACTGATTTAAAATTAAAAACATCCCCTTTTATTTTCAAAAGAAAAAAGAAGCTTTCAAGCTTCTTTTTTCTTTATATATAATTATTTACTTTAAATTTAAAATTACCTATAAACCTTATATTATAACAATATCCATTTCACTAGTTGCTAAACTATTACCATAAGGATATAAAATATATAATTTTCCATTTTGAACAAAAAATTGCTTAGTATTTTCTATTTTATACAAATCATCTTTACTATTTCTTACATAAATACCATAACCTAAATTTTTCAAACTCTTAGAATTATTTTCCTGAATTTGTATATAATCATAAATTGCATTCTGTACATCATTTTTATTATAATTCAATTTATCAATTATATCTTCAAAATTTACTATTTTTCTATTTTTTAAATCATAATTGTATGTATATATCATTTGCTTTTGAGCATTATTATTTTCTTTTAAATTTGAACGAATAATTAAAACTAAAATATCATCTTCCACATAAGAAGTATATTCAATTGAATATACTATCACATTCCCTTTATTATTTAATATTTGATTAACTTGTTGTTTATATTCGGTAGAAATTCTATTATTCAATTTTTCTAGCTCATCATCAACAATATTAAAATTAGGAATATGTACATTTAGGTTATAACTATCTGCAACTGTATCTTCATTTTGGTAAGATGTAAATACAAAGTTTTTATCATTATATTTTTTTTGCATTCCTTTTATTTGACCTGAAAATTTATTATCAAACATATTTTCAAAATCTGAACGCAATTTAACTTGTTCTTCTTCTGAAGCTATTTGTAATTTATTAGCATGAAAAACATTATTTGCAACATCTTCTCCTAAAACTTGTACTGTAACAGCAACAGTTAAAGCTACAACACAAACAATAATACAAATTGTATAAATTATAATATCTCTTTTCCTTACTTTATATTCCTTTGGTAACTCAACATTCATTTAAAATATCTTTCCTTTCAAAAATTATACTAAAATAACTTATATTTCATTTTTCATATTTTAGCATAAAAAACATCAATCAGTCAAATTTTAAATAATTAATTTTTTACTACATTCCAGTAACTGGTAATCTTTTTATTACAGTACTTTTCTGTATATTCTGAACATTAGTATTTGTATTTTTTTGTTCTACCTCTTTACTATTTTTTTCAGTATATATATTTTCATTTGATGTGCTTGTTTTTTCATTATTTTTGTTTTCTATTGATATTGTTGTCTTTTCTTTATTTTCATTTTCTTTTACATCTTCCTCATAATAACTAACCTCAACTTCTTTTTCATCAACTGTAATAGTTGCTTTACTTTCCTTAACATTATTAAAAGTAACTGTAATACTTTCATTCAATTTTGCCTCTATTTTTAATAATTGTGGATTTTTTATATATCCATCTTTAGTTTTTGTTTCTCTTATATAATACGTACCAGGTAAAATATGAGTTAAAACAATTTCACCATTTTTATCTGTTTTTAAATTAGCATATATTACTTTTTTATCACTATTTAAAACTTCAAATTCTACTCCTTCCATTCTTTCATTTGTTTCTTTATCTTTTTTAATTATCTTTAAATTAGCTTTATTTTCAAAATATGTATCATTAATTACTTCACTTGCATCTTCATAAGTTGCAGCAGTTAAAGCATAATCTTGATATGCACTATTAGCTGCTTTTCCATATAAAACTGGTTTTGTATTTATAGAGGTATTTACAGAAATTTTAAATTCACCAGCACTTTTCATTTGATCAATTGGTACTAATACTTTGAATTTCTCATTCGCAGCAAATTGATTTTTAACTTTATTATTTAAATCTGTAACTTTTATTCCTTCAACTAAATCTTTATTATTTTTTAAGAGATTTACATTATATTTTGAAAAGCCTGCATTTGCAGTAATTTCATAAGTTTTTGAAACATAATTTTTATTTATATTATCCTGAACAAAATTATCAGCTAAACGCTTAATAACAATTGAACTAGAACATTGATTTTCATTTGAATTTCGTGCAGCACTTACAATTTTCTTAATAGCTGCAACCGTACGTTTTCCTGCTTCTCCAATTGGAGCATAACTATTAACATCATTACCATGAATATAACAGTAAATTGCCTGTTTAGTAGCACTAAAAGCTTCTTCTTTATTTGCACAACCTAATTCTGAATAAGACTTATATGGATATCCATTAATAATATATCTCCACAACCCAACATCATGTATACTATCTTCTACAGAAACAGAATATGCTAAACTGTCAGAAACTCCGTGTTTTGTTTTATCCAGACAGTATGCCGGATATTGTTTTCCATTAGATTCATAATATGCATAATATGTTTTTACAACTACACCTTTATATATAAGTAAATTTCCACAATCACCTCCATTTTTTATATCTGCAGATTTTAAGGTAACCGCTCCACTAGCTCCAGCAAAAGTGAACATATTTATTGCTATAACACTAAAAATAACTGTTAATTTCTTTAAAAATTTCTTTAAAAGTGTTCCTTTTTCATTTGTTTTTATATCTTTCTTTACATTCATTTTTAACATCCTTTCTATTTTTATTTTTTTCCGATTCTTAGATTGGAACAAAATTATAATTATTTTCAATTACTTTATAGATTGGAAAAGAATTAAATTTTGACAAAGAAAACAAGTTTAAAATTGTAATTATTTTTCAATCTAAAGATGCTCTAACACACCTCCTATACTCTGGCTCATTCTCAACACAAGTAATCAATGTAATCATATTATCTTCAGTTTCTTCCATACAAGACCAATCCGTATCTCTAATAATAAAATTATCTACAACAACATATTGCTTTTCAAAATTCTGGTACTTATATTGAATTTTATCTCCCTTTTTCAGCAGCTTCAAATTCTGAAAATAATTAACAGGATAGCCGCGATTATGTGCAGCCAAGCACACATTCCCTGTAGTTTTAGAAGTATCTTCAAAATGGCCAATATATTTATTCATAACATCAGTACTAGTACCTTCTGAAATTTCCGCCTCTAAAAAAATACGAGGAATTTTCAAATACCAGCTGCTTTGTATTGTATTATCTTTTTTTTCATTTAAGGTATTGTTATTCAAGTCATTTGTATTTTTATTATTTAACGAGTTAGTATTATTTACATCATTTGTACTATTTAAAGTACTATTATCATTAAATTCTACTTTTACAGTATCTTGAAATCCAAGTTGAAAGATAGAAGGATTTTTTGCACAAAAATAAATAGAATTAATAATTAAAAATACTATAATAGTTAAAATTAAACTGACAATACTAACATATTTAGTTGTATATATCTTATACATGCATATGCCTCACCTACCTTAGTATTATTTTTTTCTGTGAAATCTTTAGAAATTAATTTTTTCGAAAAAATTAGATTAGATTTAAAAATTTTTCTTACATTCAAACTGTGAATGTAAAGTGAATAAATCTTATGTACACATATTAGCACATGTTTTTCCGTTTGTAAAGATTTTTTTATCGACAAAAAATGACATATGTTACAGTTCAGGAGTTCAGGTAGTCCAGATATCAAATAGGAGATAAGTTCTGAAATCTTATCTCCTTTATATAACTTGTATTCAATTTATCGGTTATAAAATGACTCTCTCGCCTATTTTATAATCACGGCTTTAGCTCTCAGTTTACATAAAGCGTAGGACGAATGCCAACATGGTAGCGGCCGTCGGTCGTGACACCGTAACCGCGGTTAGAAGCTGGAACGTTAGAGCCTGTATAGACGTAACCGCCTCCCCTGCAGGCACAAGGAAGGTCGCTGTCGGAAGTCTTTTCCAATGTCCATTCAAATTCATTTCCCGCAAAATCATAAATGTTCATCTTTTTTGTGTAATTTGTTATTCCCGTGCTTAATAGTGTATCATAATCTGGACTTTTTGTATACGAACCTGAAATTGTTGTCCATATTCCTAATTCATATCTTTCAAATATAGCATATTTTCCTGATGTTATATTTTCTATTTTTGCATCTTCATAGTTCCCCCAACTTGTGCTATTCGAATTTATATCTGCTGTTGCTAAATTTCCTTTTACCTCTAAATATTTACACACTAAATCCCATTGTATTCCGAACATTAAACTACTTGTATATTTACTATTTGGTGTCATCTCTTTAGCTAAAGCTTGAGCTTCACTACAATATACATAATTATATGGTATTGCATCTTTTTGACTTATGGCTTTTGGAGATGTTCCTATTGTTATTCTTGCTGATGAATCTGTTCTTGCATTTGTTGTTTCTGTTGTAGTTCCTTCTATTCCTGCTTCATATCTTCCTATCCAAAATCCTCCATAAGTATATATACTTTTTAACATTTTTTGATATGCTGCTTTATATTCATCATATGTTAATCCGCATCCATTTGTCAAAGCTTTTTGTGCTTCTGTTAAATTAGATGTACTTGCTGTTACTAATGTACTTCCATCTTCTGCATACCATTCATCTGTCCAATTATTATTTTGTGTTGCATCACCTTTTCTATATACTCCTGCATATGCTATTAATTTATTTTTTATATCTGTATAATTTTGTTCTGTTAATGTCCCTGTTGTATCTATTGTTAATCCTGTAAATACTGTTGTTTTTGGTACTTCTATCCAAACCCATTCATTATTGTTTTTATCTTTTATTACTATTCCTTTACTTGCATCTGCTTCTACTACTGTTGAATTTTCAGGTACTACTCCTGCTGG
>CAKPOI010000010.1 GCA_934169775.1 uncultured Clostridia bacterium | reverse complement strand
AGATACAAATCAAATATTTTTTATTGTTTGGGACATTTTCATATCCTACTACTTAAGACATTATCATAAATGAATGAAAAAAATGGAAAAAAATTCCAACAAAATATTGCAAAAAAATAAAAAATGAAGTATAATATAAGAAGTAACATAAAAATGTGTTTTCAAATTAGGAGGAAAAGACAGATGAACGAAAGAGAGGAATTAAAAGTAGCAAGTATCATGGCGAAAGTTCTAGACATGGGACTAAGCAAATATCATACTTTATTTCTAACACAAATAGCGATACGCCGGTATAAGAAAAAGGTGAAAGGCAAAGAAGAAAGCGTAGACAAAACAATGGAAAAAATCATGAGAAGAATGCCAAGTCTATGCAAAGAAACTAGAGGTCTAGAAAACAAAGCAGTGGTAGAAATCTCATCAAAAAAGTCAAGAGAAAATCTCGAAAAAGAATTAGCTGACGCAAAAATACCGGACCAGTTACTTAACGGAGAATTAATTGAAAACGTATTAACATATCTTCTCGAAGATTAGTTAATACAAGCCAAGTCTAAAATAGCCCTGCAAATGCGGGGCTATTTTAAAAATATAAGAAAAACATTGAAAAATAAGCAAATATAAGATACAATAAATAACAAATAAAAAGAGAGAAAGGAACGAAGAAAAAATGAAAGTATTAGTAATATCAGACATACACGGATCAGGATATTATGCAGAAAAAATAAAAGAAATCAACGAAAGAGAAAAGCCAGAAGAAATAATAATATTAGGAGACTTATATTATCATGGACCAAGAAACAACTTAAGTCAAGAGTACAATCCAATGAAAGTAGCACAAATACTAAACTCAATGAAAGAAAAATTAACAGTAATAAGAGGAAACTGTGATGCAGAAGTAGACGAAATGATATCAGAATTCAAATTCAATGATCACGTAATAAAAGAAATAAACGGAAAAAAGATATATTTCACACATGGGCACAAATACAACATAGACAAAATACCATATGAAGAATTCGAAATAATGATATATGGGCATACACACCAAGGATTCATAGAAGAAAAAGAAGGATACATATTTGCAAACCCAGGATCAATATCATTACCAAAATGCAACACAGAGCATAGTTACATAATATTAGAAGAAAACAAAATAATATTAAAAAATGTAGAGGGAGAAATAATAAAAGAAGAAAAAATATAAAAAAGCAATAAAAAGAGGAAGGAGATGAAGCAAAAGTGAGCAAAAAAAGCCTAAAAACAGAAATATTAGCATTTATAAAAAAATATGGAAAAGAAATACAAACCAAAATAACAAACGTATGCGGAAAAACAGGAAGATACAACGTACCAAAAGAATTATATCAAGTAAGAACAGCAAGAAAAAACAGGATATTAATATCATGGAAAGCAGTAAAAAACAACAAACTAACGATAGAACAATTAGAAAGCTGTGAAGGGCGGAGCAGTAGTTGAATTCTTAAACAACGACATATTCGCAGAAGAAGAAAGCGAAACATACAAAGAGTTAAGAAAAAGAATAGGAAGTGACGAAAAAGTATCAGCAATAATATCATTCAGAACAGAAGAAGGAAAATCATCTTCAGAAAAACAAAGAGAATCATTTAAAAACTTTTTAAACAACACAAAAATAATGTATAAAGGAAAAGAAATAACAATAACAGAGGAAAACTATAAAAACTATATAATAACACAAAAGCAAAGTGGAGGAAAAGGAAACGAAAAATGGGAAGGATTTTTATTTGTATCAATAAGAGGAGGACAGCAAGACACTATAGAAACACACCATGACAAAAAAATGACAATTTTCAATCCAGCATGCGAATACGCAAGTGAAGACGTATCATTAGACATAGACTTAACACTTTTATACTTTTTAATGAAAAGCATACAATTTGACACATTAAATAATAAAGAAAAAGTGAAATATGCACAAATAATGTCAAAACTAAAAAACGAGCTATCAAAAATAAACTACCAAAAAGAAAACCAAGAAATAAACCTATATGAATACTGTTCAAACCACCCATCAGTAAAAATCCACGAAGGAGAACTAACAGATCCAATCCAATTAAAAAGAATAGACATAGAAAACTTTAAAATAAACACAAATACACCAGAAAGCATAGATTTAACACACAACGAAGCAGTAAATTTAGAAAAATATTATTGGGATGACCAAAGAAAAACAATATTATCCCCAGCAAGACCAACAAATATATTTTGGTCATATCATCTATCAAACATGATGCAACAAAACTTCACATTAAAAGAATACATAGAACAAGAAGAAAAAATTTATAAAAAGAGACAAAAAATCAAAGAAATATTTTAGTAAAGGTCAATTGAAAAAGTAAATTCTATAAAGTAGATGATAAATCAAATGAAATAACGGCAATACCAAAACTTTTGAAAAAAATAAATTTGGATGGTTCACCAATGTTAAAAGAAAAATTCACAGAGAATGTTAAGGAGTTTAAGGAATGGTGCATAAGCATAAAGAAGATTTGAAAAAATATTTTTGTAAATGAGAAAGATTATGTATAAATAAAAATTATAGTATTGTTGATTCAATAATTTCAAGATTATATGAAATGTGTGGTGGTATTGAAATTAAGGATAATGACCATAGAATGAGCGATTCCCTAATTAGTGAATCGCTACAAAATAGTTGAGATAACTGGAGTATAAGCTAAATTACTTTAGATGTGAAATGATTAGTGGCAGATAAAAATGTCACTTTTCTTTTTGTTTTGGAGCAAAAAGAACTAAAATGAGAGAAATGCTTTTAGCAAGATTACCCTTTGTGTATACAAAGGGTTCTTGATAGTTGGGAAAGTCCCAAACCATTTTATGAAATGTAGATGATAAATTGAAAAAGGATAAAATTATAACAAATAGAGTTAGTGAAAAAGAGAAGAGAAAATTGATTGAAAAAAGCAAAATTGCTAAACTAAGTTTATCAGAATATTTGATTGAACAAGGTTTGGATAAAGATATAGTGATAGTTGATGGATTAAATGAAGTCGTAGCAGAACTTAGAAGGATAGAAAATAATATAAATCAATTAACATATTTGGCGAATAGTGGAAGAATTTATACTGTTGATTTAAGTGAGGTGAAATAAGAAATAGGAAAGGTATGGAGTGTAATTAATGTGTTACAAAATAAGTGGTGAAAAACAGTAGAAATTATAAAAACTTTTTCGACAAAATAGTTTAAAATATTGGGATTTTTATTGTTAAAAATTGGATTATGTGATATAAAATAAATAGGATAATTAGAAATTTTTTGGAGGGTAAAATGAATAGTGAAGAAGAGTTACAAGAACTAGAAAAAAAGCTATATGCTGCAGCTGATAAAATGAGAGGAGCAGTTCCAGTATCTAGTTATAAATTTATAATATTGGGATTAATATTTTTAAAATATATATCTGATGCACAAGAAATAAAAGACGAAATATTATTTTTTATTTCAGTTAGATCATTTATAAAAAAATTAAGTAATAGTGGAAATACAATAGATAGCAAAGAAATTAACGAACATGTCGGAAAAATGCTTGAAAGAGCAATCCAAGATGATGAGATGTTACAAATTGGAAAAGTGCAAAATAGTAATAGAGTAATGCTTCTAAGTGATGAATTGATGAATAAAATAGCAAAAATGCAAAAAAAGAACATTGCAGTAGAAATCTTGAATCAGGCATTAAAAGATTATGTTGAAAAAGTGGGAATACAAAATATTGTTATGCAAGAAAAATTCTCTACAAAATTTCAAAAAATAGCAACAGCATACAATGAAAGAACAAGTGTAGAAGATATAGAAAAAATAATACAAGAAATGATAAACCTAAAAAACGAAATTGAAAAAGAACTAGCAGCAGGAAATGAATATAATTTATCAGTTGAAGAAAAAGCCTTTTTTGATGCATTAGGCAATGATCCTCAGGTTAAAGAATTGATGAAAGATGACACTTTAGTGAAAATAGCAAAAGAATTAGTAGATACAATAAATTCAAATATGACAATAGATTGGGACATTAGAAAAGATGCTAGAGCCAGAATGAGATATGAAATAAAAAAACTATTAATAAAATATGATTATCCACCAGTTAAAAGAGATTCTGCAGTTCAATTAGTTATTAGACAAGCAGAATTACAATGCAAAGGAATGATTGAAGAATCATAATATATAAATTAGAAAAGAGATAATTGAAATGAATGAAAAAGAATTAAGAAAAAATATGGCAAATGAAATAATGGAAGTGCAAATTCTGCCAACAATAACAGAAATATCTTTAAAAGAAGTGAAACACGAAAAATATCCAATACAAAACTTAGCAGCATTAGGGGTTGCTTCGGAACCGGTGATATCTGCAATACAGAAACTAACTGGAAAAGTTGGAGGAAGTGGCATTTATAGAGTAAATACTAATGGTATGGAAATGTTTAAATCTGGAGGGGAATATATAGGTTCCTTAAAAGCTAAAGATGGTGGCGTTGGAGGAGGACAAGCTAGAATGAAACCTTTAGAATGTAATCCAACAATGTTATTTATGTCTATGGCATTAATTACTATTGAAAATAAACTAGATGAAATAAGAAGCATACAACAAGAAATGTTAGAATTTGCAAAAGTAAAGGAAAAGTCTCAAATAAGAGGAAATCTAAATACGCTAATAGATGTATTAAATAATTATAAATTTAATTGCAACAATGAAAAATATAAAACAAATAAACACATATTAGTGCAAGAGATAAAAAGAAATTCTGAACAAAGTATTTTATTATATAGAGACTTAATTCAAACTATTATGTGTAAAAAAGAATTAATACATAGTGATCAAGAGATTAATTCTAAAATAAGAAAATTAGGTGATGAGTTTAAGGAATATCAATTAGCTTTATATTTATATTCTTTTTCATCATTTCTTGAAGTAATGTTATTGGAGAATTTCAACAAGAATTATATTATTGGAGTAAGAGATAAGATTACAGAATATGAATTTAATTATAAAGAATTATATACTAAATGTTATAATGACATAGAAAGTAACACGGAAAAATCAATACAAACTGTATTAACTAAAGGATTCGCAAATGTAAGTAAAGGAACAGGAAAATTGATAGCAAAAATACCTCTTGTATCTAGAGGACAAGTTGATGAATTTCTTATTAATTCAGGAAATAAAATAAAAAAAATAAATGAAAAAAGAAACAATAAAAATATTCAAAAACTAATTGGAAATTCAATAAAAGGAACAAATCCTTTTGTTGAATCTTTGAATAAAGTAAATGTGATTTATAATGAACCAATAGATATATTAATTGATAAAGATAATTTATATTTAGTAGAAGGTGAAAACTAAATATATGTAAAGGTGATAAAAATGATTTATATAACAGGTGATACACACAGTGATTTTACACGATTTACTGAAGAAAAATTTCCAATACAATCAGAAATGACGAAAGATGATTATATAATAATATGTGGAGATTTTGGCGGAGTATGGACATTTGAAGAAGAGAGTAGGAGAGAAAAAGAAGCACTAGATTGGTTAAATAACAAGAATTTTACCACATTGTTTGTAGATGGAAATCATGAAAATTATACAAGATTATATAATTATCCAATTGAAGAATGGAAAGGTGGAAAAGTACACAAGATAAGAGATTCCGTATTACACTTAATGAGAGGAGAAATCTTTGAAATTGACAATAAAAAAATATTTGCTTTTGGTGGTGCCAGATCGCATGATATTCAAGATGGAATATTGAATTTAGATGAAGAAGAAAAAATATATGAGTATCGTAAAAGAGGAGCATATTTTAGAATTAGAGATTTTTCATGGTGGGATTTAGAGCTTCCAACAAATCAAGAGATGGAAAACGGAATAGAAAATCTAGAAAAAATAAATTATAAAGTTGATTATATTATTTCGCATTGTTGTCCAACAAGTATACAAACATTAATAAATTCAACATATAAAAGAGATATTTTAACTGACTACTTACAGCAGATTTCAGAAAAATGCACATTTAAAAGATGGTATTTTGGACATTATCATGATTATAAGCAAGTAAATTCACAGTTTACTTTATTATATGAAAATATTGTACCATTAGAATATGAAAGTGTATTTTAATAAATATTGAATTTTTATTTGATTACAAAATAAAATTCGATATTATATTACATAATTAGATGACTTTTAAAAATATGATACAATTATATTGCTAAAAATAAAAAAGGAGGTGATGTTATGCCAAATATTTCTACAGGAATTAATTTAGATTCTAATTTTTTAAACTTAAAAGCTATAGAAATAAAAGAAGTACGACCAGAAGTTGAGAAATTATTAGTAGATGGTGAAAAAATAATGTGTGCATTTAAAACTATTAGAGATCAGGTTATATTTACTAATAATAGAATTTTTGTTGTAAATGTAAAGGGAGTCACAGGTAAAAAAATTGCATATTTTTCATATCCGTATTCAAAAATACAGTATTATGGAATAGAAACAGCCGGATTTATGGATATAGATAGCGAACTAATCCTTACATTTAGTAATGGACATATATTACAATTTGATTTTAAATCAAATGTTGATATAAGAATGATAAATTCGCTTATATCTAAATATGTGTTATAAAATACGAATAATAACGAAACGTTATGCAGAAGTTTGAATTATTTGTATATAGACAGATAAAACTTCGATACATAATCAAATAAAAAATAATAGGGAATATCAATAAAATTTGAGAAAAAATCTCAAAAACATTGATATTTTCTTTATTTTTATTGCTTTTTATAAAAATTACATAAAAACTATTTGAAAAAAACACTGAAAAATCAAAAGTTTTTTCATAATTTTGAAAAAACTTGACTATAATAATAAAAGATAGTATAATTATTATAGATAGGAGGAGATTTATGGAAAGAATAAGTAGAGAAAATTATTTATCTATATTAAAAAATTTCAAAGATCAACAAATAATAAAAGTTATCACAGGAATAAGAAGATGTGGGAAATCAACATTACTTGAAATTTTTCAAGATTACTTAAAAGAAAATGGAGTAGAAGCAAAGCAAATAATATCAATAAATTTTGAAAATGCAGATTATGAGGAATTACAAGACAGAAAAAAATTATATGAATATATAAAAGAAAGATTAGTAAAAGGAAAAAAGACATACGTTTTTTTAGATGAAATTCAAAATGTAAACGAATTTGAAAAAACAGTAGACAGTTTATTTATAAATAAAGATGTAGACTTATATATAACAGGTTCAAATGCATATTTGTTATCTTCAGAATTAGCTACATTGCTTACAGGAAGATATATAGAAATAAAAATGTTACCATTATCGTTTAAAGAATATTTATCAAGCTTTGAAGATAAAACAGACTTGTCAAGAAAATTTAGAGATTATCTAAGATATAGTTCATTTCCTCAATCAGTTGAATTATATAAAATAAACCCAGAAAATATAAGTTTATTTTTGGATGGAATCTATAATACTATTTTATTTAAAGATGTAATGCAAAGAAAAGGAATAACAGATAAAAATGTCTTAGAAAGAGTTACAAAATATTTGTATGACAACATAGGGAATAGAACGAGTATGAAAAGCATAAGTGATAATATTGAAGGAATAGAAAAAAATTCATCATATAATACAATTTCAAATTATGTAGATGCATTAATAGATAGCTATTTAATATTTAAAGCCAACAGATATGATATTAAAGGAAAAGAATTTTTGAAAACTCAAGAAAAATATTATGCAATAGATATAGGATTAAGATATTATATGTTAGGACAAGGTTCTGGTCGAGATATGGGGCATATATTAGAAAATGTTGTGTATCTTGAATTGTTGAGACGAGGATATGAAGTATATATAGGAAAATATGATGATTTAGAAGTTGATTTCGTAGCAAGAAAGCCAGAAAATACTATATATTATCAAGTTGCATTAACAACTAGAGGAGAAAATGAAGGAGATAATAAAATATTAGATAGAGAATTAACTCCATTGAGGAAAATAAATGATAATTATCCTAAATACATTTTGACATTAGATGATGATTTAGATGCAGACTTTGATGGAATAAAGAAGATAAATGTGTTGGATTGGTTAATTGATGAAAAAAATAATTAAATATACTGATGAAAAGCAAGATAATAGTAATTATATATTACAGAATTATTTTGCTTTTTATATTGATAAATTTTGATAATAAGTTACAAAATTCGACAAATTTTTTGATTAAATTAAAGTATAATAATAAAGAGGTGATAAAAATGGAAGAATATATTTTTTCAGTAATTACAGCATTAATAAGTGGTGTGATAACATATTTAGTGGCCAGAAATGGAAATAAGAAGGATATTGAAATTTTAAAAATTCAAAACAAGGCTGAAACAGAAAGATTAATTAATCAACATAAAATAGATATTGAATCCATGAAAGAAAAACAAAAATTAGAGTTAGAGCTAAAAGAAAAAGAACATAAATATAAATTAGAGATTATGAAATTAGAAAGTGAAAATGAGATAAGGAAAACAACAACTATATCAGAAAACGAAGCAATGAATGCAGTTACTAGTGAAATTTTTGGTAATATATTTAATAAGGAATCAGTTCAATCACAACTAGATAAAGCATTAAAAGATGCATTTAACAAGCAAAAAGATAAGGAGTAAAATATATGAGTGAGAAGATTGTAAAAGAGGCAATAAAGGTAGATTTTCATATTCATTCAGTAGGATCTAAATTTAAAGATCATGCAAAGGTAAAAGATTTAACAATTGATAATATAGAAATATTAATTGGAAAATTAAACGAATATAATATAAATATGTGTTCTATAACTGATCATGATAATTTTGAATATGATATATATAAAAGATTAAAAGAAGAAGAGGGAAAAGGAAGTATAAAAAAAGTATTACCAGGAGTTGAATTTTCTGTTGTATTTGAAGATAAAGTAATACATATAATTGTTGTTTTTGATGACTCTAATGAAGATAAAGTAAAAAGCATACAAAAAGTATTATTTGGAGGTAGTGATAAACCACAATATGATGATATAGAAAAAAATGCATATACTGAGAAGAAATTTTTAGAAATAATGAAGGAAATTAATTTGAGTAATATAATGATAGCACATCAAAAAGGGACTTTATCTTCTACAAGTAAACCTAAAAAGCATGATGTATTATCTTTAGGTGAAGAAAAGCTAGAAGAATTAGTATTTGTGGATTATTTTGATTCATTTGAGTTTAAAAGTAGTAAAAATGAAATATTTAATAAACATTATTTAGAAAAAAACAAAGAAAAATTCAAAAAAAATGATATAAGGTTTATTACTGGAAGTGATTGCCATGATTGGACCAACTATCCGGAGGATGATGATTTTAAGTTTACATATTTAAAATGTTTGCCAACATTTAGAGGAGTAAGTATGGCAATGACTGATTACAGAAGAATTAAATATATTAATAGTTTCTTTACTGCTTCTAATAAACTACTAGACGATATGGAGATTGAAATAAATGATGTCAATAAAAAAATTGAATTATCAAAGGGAATTAATGTAATAATAGGAGATAATTCCATAGGTAAATCGTTGTTAATACATAAAATAACAGGATATTCTTATTTGAGTAATAAGACTAAAATGAAAAAAAATTATGAAGAATATTTAAATACAAATAGAATTAATATAAAAACAAAAATTGATAAAAAAATGATTTATGAATTTGATAGACAAGGAGGAATAAGAGAAAAATTTGAACAGCAAAAATTAACTGGTACAGATTTTTTAAATAAATATTTTCCAGTGCCACCTAATATAGTATTTGAAAAACAATTAGTTTTACAGGAAATTTCTAATTTTATAAATTATTTAAAAATGAAAAAAGAATTTAAAACTTATATAAATAATATTAATAGTTTTAAAATATATTTAAGAAAAGAAAAAAGTAACTCTGTAACATTTAATAATGTGGATATAGATTTGAGCCTGAAATTACAGGAATATAAAGATTTGTTAGATAATTATAATTTTATATTAAATAAAATAAATCTAATTTTACAAAATATAAAAGTATTAGATAAAGAAGATGTTACCAAATTAAATGAATTTAAATTAGAATTAGAGAACTTAAATAAGAAATATAGTAATTATAAAAAAATAGTAGAAAGAGAAATAGTTAAAATAAATGTAATTAATGACGTTATTAGAGAAACAGAAGATAGAATAGAAAAAATAAAAACGGATGAAGATAAAAAATTTGAAATATATAAAAATGCAAAAAATAGATTAATTGAGAATATATGTAAAATACTTAGTGTTCAAAAAAATATAGAAAAATATGAACCTAAATTAGAAACAAAGGAGTTAGATATAAGTACCAATGCAATAGGCAATTATAAATTTGTTGCAAAATCTAGTGTATCAAAAATATCAAATGAGTATATTATTGAAAAAATAAGACAACCTTTTAAGAAAAAATATAAAGATTTAGACATAGAAAAAATAGATAGTGATAATTTAGAAGATATGCTACCAGATGATCCAGAAGAAAGCGAAGATAAGATAGAATATTATAAAAAATTAATTGAAACTAATATTAATGAAGATTTTGAGATAAAAAACACTATAATTAATAAAGATGAAGAAGACAAAACAAAAGAAATGTCTTCAGGTTTTAACTCAAAAATATATTTTGAAATATTATCTTATCAAGATAAGGACGAAGGAATATATATTATTGATCAGCCAGAAGATGATGTGTCACAAACATCTATAAAAAATTTTTTATTAGAAGATTTTAAAGAAATGAGCAATCATAGACAAATAATTATTATAACGCATAATCCACAATTTATAGTAAATCTAGATGTTGATAATGTAATTTTTATTGAGAAGAAAGATGGAAAAATAAAAATAAATTATGGAGCACTTGAGTATAAAGATGATTGCATAGATATGTTAAATATTATATCTGAAAATATTGATGGAGGCATTGATACTATAAATGAAAGGTGGAAAAGATATGAAAAAAATATATAAATATTATTTTGATGATAAAACATATAAACTAAAGTTAAATAATGTAGATAAATTTATTATATCAAATGATACTTTAGAATTTAACGGAAATCAATTTTATGAGAAGATCTTTAAAGAATATTCCGAAGATGATGATATTGTAATTGAAAATGAAATGACAGAAGAAGAAATGAAAAGCAATAAATTTGCTCAACCGATATTAGATATGATTAAAGAGATGATAGACACAATTGTGAAAAAAATATCAAAAGAAAAAGCCCAATAGGGCTTTTTCTATACCAACTTAATCTCCTCTTTTACAAACTCATCAACCATTTCCTGAATCATATTAATATACTTAACCTGTTCAACAAAACTCTCTTTTTCAGAAGGAGCAGAATACCTTTCTTTAAGTTCAATCTCAACCAAATTAGCATAACCTTTTAAATGATTTTCAAACGCCAACAAATAATCCATAACAGAACCATCCATCACCAAACGAGAAAACGTAAAAGGTTTATATTCTTCCAAATACTTTTTAGCCCAAACACCATATTTACCTAGTTTCAATTCCATTACCCCCAAGACTCATAATAACTAAATTTAAGCAATCAGCAAAACCAGCTCTATAATATTTATTGTTGTAATGACCAGTAAAATCCATAATATTATTATAAAACTTGTCCAATTGTTTTAACATAAATTTCTCACTCTTTTTAGAAACATTTTTCAAAACCAAATTAGAAAAATCATCAAAGTTTAAAGAATGTTGTAAATCCTCTTTAGTCAATTTACAAAGTTCCTCATCTCTAAAAATTATCCACTCATTCATTAAATCTTGTATTTTATCTTTATTAAATTCCATAAAAAATTCCTCCTAAAATATAAATAAATTTTTCCAAATATGCTAGCAAAAAATTGGGGAGAAATTGGGGAGCAAATTTTCAAAATCACCCCAATTTTAACAAAATTGCACACTAAATAAAAAACTAGCAAAGTACTAATATCACTAGCATACAATACAATTCAACACATCTAACAAAATATGTTATGTAACCCTCATAACCCGAAGGCCAGTAAAAAAATCACACAATCAAAAAACCAAAAATCACACCCAAAAAAAATACAAACACCAAAAAAACACTAAAAACATAAAAGAAATTCAAATATACAGCAGAACTAAATCATGAAAAAATCCGCAAAAGGAAATAAACAAGTTGAGTTAATATTAAAGTCCTAGGATTTAAGATCAGAAGAAAGAGTACTTAACTTAATATTAGGAGGAAAAATGAAAGAACTAATTAGATACAAAAAATATTCAAGGAAAGACATACATGATATTTTCTCACCAGACACAAAATTCACACAGCAAGCTGGATCTTGGGGAATGCAAGGAATAATAAGAGTACCAGGAACACAACATGATTATATATTTATAGTAACATATGGAAAAAAACAATCCGGCCATGAATTTGACGAAAACGTAGATGAAAATGGAATTCTAACATGGCAATCACAACCAGGTCAAACATTAAAAGAAAAAAGGATAATTGATTTCATAAATCATGATTACCTAAAAAATAATATATACTTATTTTTAAGAACATCTAATAAAGAAGACTATACATATATGGGATTATTAGCATATGTAGATCATGATAACCAAAGAGAGAAACCTGTTTATTTCAAATGGCAGATTTTAAACTGGAATGAAGAAAATTTAAATACAATAATAAAAGACAAAAAAATAAACACATATAATATTGAAGAAATTGATGCTAAAAAATTCACATTAAAACTAAATAAAGAAGAAACAGAGCATTTATATAAACCTGAAAACAGAAAAGGAAAAAATACAAACGAATTTTATAGCAATAAGAATATCAATTTTGAGGGGGAAATAAAAAAGAATACAGAACTAGGGAAAAAAGGTGAAGACATCGTTGTAGAATATGAAAAAAATAGGCTTATAATTGAAGGAAGAGCGGATTTAGCAGATAAAGTTTTTGCAACAAGAGAAATTGCAGGTAATGCAGAAAGATTTGATATACTTTCATACGAGAAAGACGGCAAAGAAAAGTATATAGAAGTAAAAACAACTAGAGGAGGAATAAATAATATATTCCACATATCAGAAAATGAAGTTAAATTCTCTGAGCAATATCAAGACAAATATTATTTATACAGAGTTTACGATTTTAGTATAAAAACAATGACTGCAAATTTAAAAATAATAAAAGGAGCAATCAACAGAGAAAACTTACAAGCAACGAATTACACATGCAAATTAGGAGAAAAAAATATATAAAACAATTAAACAAAAACGAAACAGCTAGAAAGATTAAAAAATCACCTAAAACAAAAGATTAAAACTCACACTAATAGTTAGAAAAAATCGAAAAACACTTGTAAAAAAATGTAAAATATGATATAAAAAAAGTGAAAAATGTCTAATCATGAATATAAAAAATATTCAAAATAGGAGGTGAAGACATGAGAATAAAATTATATTTTACATTAGAAAAAGAAACAATACCAATTGATTATAGAAGAAGCGTAATCAGTTTTATAAAAATGAGCTTATCTGAATATAGTGAAAAAGAATTCAAAAAATACTATAACCAGAAAGACAACATTATAAAACCATATGCTTTTTCTATTTTTTTTAGGCAACCACAAATCAATGGGCAAGAAATAATCATAGAAGACAAAAGATTTGAAATGAACATAACAACCGCAGACTATGAAACAGCAATAACACTATATAATTCATTTAACCATCAAAAAAACAAAAAATTTTCAATCTACCAAAATTCATGGACAATGCAAAATATAGTACTAATACCAGAAAAAGAAATAGCAGAAAATAAAATAACAATAAAATTTCAATCTCCATTATGCACACGTAAAAGAGAAGAAAAGAAAGATTATTACTACTCTTTTGAAAAAGAAAAATTTGAAGAAACCCTAAAAATAAATATTAAAGAACAATTAAAAATAACAAACATTCCAGAAGAAACAGTAGACACACTAAAAATCACACCAATCAAAGCCAAAAAAGTAATTATAAAATTCTATGAAAAGCAAATAGAATGTTCAACAGGAACATTTGAATTAGAAGGAGACATAGAACTTTTAAACTATCTATATAAAGCAGGAATGGGAAGCAAACACAGTGCAGGATTCGGGATGTTTCAAGTTGTTTAAAAAAGTCAAGATTTTAACTTAACATTATTATACTAGGAGGTGTAAAATTGAATATAAAAGTATACTTAAATGATTGGTTCTATAATACGGGAATTGTAGGATTTTTAAGAATTCTTGAAGAAAATAAAGATGAATTCGCAATTAGAAAAAATAACTATATAGAATTTGACACAGAAGACTTAAGAAATTTTCACAAATATTATTTTAACTATTTTTTCAAAAAATACAATATTGCAGAAAGTGTAAAAAATAGAACTAAAAATTCATTTGAATATTTAGAAAATAACATAGAAACAGTTTATGAGGACAAAGATAAAGAAAAAGAGCGAAAAGATAAAATAAAAACAAACAGTAAATATGTAAAAGAAACAATAAAAAAACAATTAGACAAAATTAAAAAAATCGATGAAAATACATATGAAGAAATAAAAGAAAAATATGATCAAATAGACAAAGTAAATACCAAACAAGAAATTATAGAAATAAAAGAAAAAATAATTTCAAATATAGAAAAAGACAATATAAACAAAAAATTAACATTAAATCTATTTAAAAGTATATTAAGCAACACATACTATGGCCAACCAAGTTTCCTAAATGTAGTAAAAACAGCATTATCATATGAAGAACAACAAAAACTCATGTATAGAGACTATATCAGCAACATAATAGAAACAGGATTTATCAATGATATTATGCAAAATAAATATACTACAGAGCAAATAAAAGAACATATAGAAAACACAGAAAAAAATAGTATAACACAAGACATAGAAAAAATTTACTCAAAAATAAAAAAAGACTATATTGACAAAACAAAAACAATAGAGGACATACAAAAATATTTACAAGAAAAAGTAATAAAAAGATGCTCAATGTGTGAAAATGAAATAGGACTAACCACAAATTATTCAGAAGGAAATTTTGTACCATTAGCAATAAGCAGTGACAATGCAAGAAATTTCTTTTGGAATCAAAATGTAAAAATGCCAATATGTGATATATGCAAACTAATATTATTTTGCATACCAGCAGGAATGACAACAATAACAAAAACAATAAAAGAAAACGGAGAATACAGGGAAAAACAATTACTAAGCTTTGTAAATTATGATACAGGAATAGACAGATTATATAAAACAAACATTAATTTTAGCAATAAATCAAGATATGAAAACAGAAAAGAAAATCCATACTCAGAACTAATATTAGATATTGTAGAACAAGACAAACAAGTAAGCATGTGGCAATTGGAAAACATATTTGTAGTAGAAATAGAAGCAGAATATGGATCATATAGCAGGATTGAATACTTTAACATAAAAAGATATGTATCATTATTTTTTACTGAATATGCCCCAAAAACATTATCAAAAATATGGGATTATAGATATAGGTTACAAATAGTTGACTATATTATGAAAAACAAAGATATCAAATACATAATTAATGATAGGTTAAGAGATGAAATAAAAAAAGGAGACCAAAAAAATGGGTACAATTCATTTTTAGCAACACAAATAAGAATGATATTAAACACACTAAAAAAGGAGGGAAAAGAAGTGGAAGATATAAAGAAAAACAATGATAAATTATATGTTATATATAATTTAGGAGTTCAAATTCATGAGGAACTAAAACTTAACAATGAAGACAATAAACTAGATGGATACACATACAAAATGTTAAACAGCATAAAAGCAGGAAATAAAAAAGAATTTATGGATATTATAATAAGACTACATATGGCAATGGGAAAAGATGTCTCACCAATTTTTATAGAAACAATGCAAACAACAGGGCTAGACTTTGAATCAATAGGACATAGTTTTTTAGCAGGATTAATATCTAATAAATATGAAAGAAAAGAAGAGGAAAAGTTTGAAAAATAATTACAATTTTGGCTGCGGTAAATTTTATTTAAAATTTAATCAACGTACAAAGCATACGCGCATACGCCTCATAAATTTTAAATCTGGTTGCGTTTTGCCAAAATTTAATTCTTTTCCAACTAAAACAGAACCTCAAGAAAGGAATGGAAAAAATGGAAAATATAAAAAATAAAAAAGGATTATCAATTACTCTAATATTTAAAGGACAAAGCTTAAATTATGGAGAAGGAATAGGCAATATATCTGAGTTAAAAAAATTAACAAGAGGAGATGGAAGTGTTTATACATATGCATCTAGACAAGCAATAAGATATGACATAGTAAGACTTGGAAATAAATTATTTAATTGGAATTTACAAGTTGTAAACAAAGAAAAAGGAACAATTCAATTTAATGACAAACTAACAATTCAAGATTCACAAGAAATGGATCTTTTTGGATATATGAAAACAGCAAAAAACGATGGCTCAAATATCAGAAGTGCAGCAGTTAGACTAAGCAATGCAATATCATTAGAAGATTATAAAAGCGATATGGACTTTCTAAATAACAAAGGATTAGCAGACAGAATCAATGAATTTCCAAACCTTGCAAATGTTGAACAACACCTAAGTTATTACACATACACAATAACAATAGATCTAGAAAAAATAGGAAAAGATGAAGAAATAGAACTATCAAATGAAGAAAAAGCAGAAAGAGTAAAACAATTATTAGACATAGTAAAAATACTAAACAGAGAAATAAGAGGAAGAGAAGAAAACCTAAGTCCAGTATTTGTAATAGGAGGAATGTATGACATAAACTCACCATTCTTCTTAGGAAGAATAAAACTAAACGGAAAAAACGGAGAATTTAATATAGACACAAAAATGCTAAAAGACACAACAACATTAACAATTGGAGATAAATCAATATATGATGACACACAAGTAGGAATATTAAAAAACACATTCAAAAACGAAACAGAAATAGAAGAAATTTTTAAAGGAAAAACAACAAACATAGAAGAATTTTTCAAAGAAATAAAAGACAAAGTAAACGAATATTACAAAGCATAAAAAGAAAGGATTGGTATAAATGAAAATACTAAAACTAAAACTATACCAAGAAACAGCATGCTATAAAAAACCATTTGCAACAAAAGTAGCAGAAACATATCCACTGCCACCATATTCAACAGTAATAGGAATGTTCCACAAAATACTACAAGCAAAACCAGGTGAATACTTTCCAATGAACATATCAATACAAGGAAACTACGAAGGAATATTTAGTAATTACCAAAATCTAAGAATGTATAAAGGAAAAGAAAAAGTAACATCAATGCCAAGAAATGTACATCAATTATTAAATGTCAATTTAATTATTCATGTACAAGCAGAAAATGAAACAATAGACAAAATCTATCAAAACATAATAAATGGAACCGAAACATTCACATTAGGCAGAAATGAAGACATTGTAAGAATAGATTCAATAAAAATTCTAGAAAAAGTCAAGGAAATCGAAGAACCAAGAATAGTGGAAAATGCATATATACCAGAATGGATAGACAATGAAGTAGCAGGTATTAATTACAGATTAAACACTACATATACCATACAAGATGACATCAGAAAATGGAATAAAGTTAATGTAAAATATGTTGAAAAACATACCAATAAAAGTTTAGTCGGAACAGAAGTATTACAAGATGAAGACGGCGATAACATGTACTTTTATATCCAAGAAAAGTTCTCCGAACTTCCTTGAATATAAAAAAATAAAAATGCCGCGATATTTTCTTTGCAAATTTCGCGCACGAACAAAGACGCGGACTTAAAAAAGTTTTGATAAGTGCTAATGTTATTAATGTCCGCTTTTGTTCTATGAAAGGATTCAAAATGAATTATAAATATTATGCAAAATCAAATCCAATAGAAACAATTAAAGAACACACAGACAAACTATTAGAAAATCTTGAAATTTTAAAAAGAACATATGGTTCAAAAATAGTACAAGCAATAGACATGCCAGAAGAAAGATTTTGGCAACTAATGGAAATAATCTGCAAATATCATGATGCAGGAAAAGTATATTCTGGATTTCAAAATGCAATAAGAAAAGCAATAGGGGAGCCATTACTTCCAACAAAATTCAATAATGAACAAATAAAACATGAACAAATATCACCAATATTTGTACCATATAAAGAATACGAACTAACAAAAACAGAAAGAAAGCTAGTATATCAAGCCATTTATTACCATCATGAAAGAGCAAATACAATACATGTAGATGCAGAACTATTAGAAGAAATAATAAAACAAGACATACAGCCCAATATCGAAAAGATAGAAAAAGAATTACAAATAAAAGTACCAGAACTAAAAACAACATATTTAGGAATGGTAGAAGGACAAGCAAGAATAACTGAATTTGATGAAATATATAAAGAATATTGCATAATGAAAGGATTATTACACAGACTGGACCATAGTAGTTCTGCATGGATACAAGTTGAAGACGAAACAAATGATAAAATATCAGAATCTGTAGAAAAATTCATGAAACAACAAAAATTTAAAGCAAATGATTTACAACAATTTGCAAAAGCAAATCAAAACAAAAATATAATAGTAATTGGATCAACAGGAATGGGAAAAACAGAAGGAGCATTACTTTGGAGTAATAGTGAAAAAACATTTTTTACATTACCATTAAGAATAAGCATAAATGCAATATATGACAGAATAAAAGAAACAATAGGCTATGAACATGTTGGATTATTACATTCAACAGCAATAGACTATTTAGACGAAAAAAATGAAGAAAACGAATTTGAAAAAATAAAACAAGCCAGAAACTTATACGAAAAAATCACAACATGTACAATAGATCAAATATTCCCATTTGTGTTCAAATATAGAGGATACGAAAAAATTTATGCAACACTAAGTTACTCAAAAATAGTAATAGATGAAATACAAGCATATTCACCAGAAATAGTAGCAGTTATACTAAAAGGATTACAAATGATAAATAATCTAAATGGAAAATTTATGATAATGACAGCAACACTACCAAGAATATATAAAGAAAAGCTAGAAGAAATAGGAATAAAGTTTGAATATAACAAATTTATAAAAGACACAATAAGACACAAAATTCAATTAAAAGAATCAGAAATAAATCAAGACATAGAAGAAATAAAAGAAAATGCAAAAAGCAAAAAAGTATTGATAATAGTAAACACAATAAACAAAGCAATTGAAATGTACCAAAAATTAAAAGAAGAAGGAATATCAAATGTAAACCTATTACATTCAAGATTTATACAAGAAGACAGAGGAGAAAAAGAAAAAAGCATAAAAGAATTTTCTAAAAATAGAAATGAACCAGGAATATGGATAACAACACAAATTGTTGAAGCATCATTAGACATAGACTTTGACATGTTATATACAGAAATGTCCACATTAGACAGCTTATTTCAAAGACTTGGAAGATGCTATAGAAGTAGAGAATACACAGAAAACACTCCAAATGTAAAAATATACATAAAAAACACAAGTGGAGTAGGATATATATATGATAAAGAAATATACGAAAAAAGCATAGAGTTATTAGAACCATATAATTGTCAAACATTAAAAGAAGAAACAAAAATAAGTTTAGTAGACAAATTATATTCAAAAGAAATGTTACAAGAAACAGAATTCTACAAAAAATTTAAAACATCATTTAAAATATTAGACAACATTATTGACTATGACACAAGCAAAAAAGATGCACAGCATATTTTAAGGAACATTGATAACATAGAAGTAGTTCCAAAAATCATTTATGATAAAAACATAGATTTATTTGCTGAATATGAAAAAGAAAAAGAAATAAAGAAAAAATATGAACTAAAAAGAAAAACTGACAAATTATTTATATCAATTAACAGCAAAAACAGATGGAAATTAAGTAATTTCATAACAGAATGCCCATATATAAAAGGAAAATATATAATAGACACAAAATATGATAAAGAAATAGGACTTCTTTTAGAAGCAGATGAAGGTTATTCAATAGATTCGCGAGAATTGTAAACCTTTAGACTAAGCAAGAAAGGAACCAAACTTAAGTTATTCAATAGATTCGCGAGAATTGTAATAGGAGGAAAAAATGAATATTACAGGAATAATGGTTTACTATTATTTTATATGTGAACGAAGACTATGGTATTTTGCAAATCAGATAAATATGGAACAAAACAGCGAACTTGTACAAATTGGAAAAATAATAGATGAAACAACATACAAAAGAGAAAAGAAAGGCATCATGATAGACAATACCATAAATATAGACTTTATAAATAATGGAGCAGTATTACATGAAGTGAAGAAAACAAAAGCAATTGAAGAAGCGGGAATATGGCAAATAAAGTATTATATATATTATTTAGAGCAAAAAGGAATAAAAAATATCAAAGCAGAAATCGACTTTCCATTACTAAGAGAAACGAAAAAGATAAATTTAGAAGACGAAGATAGAGAAGTATTAAAAAACGTTATAAAAAACATAGAAAGTATTGTAAAACAGGACAAGCCTCCTAAAATAATCAATTCAAAGATATGCAAAAAATGCTCTTACTATGATTTATGTTATGTATAAATTGTGATGCTTTTGGTGTTTTTGGGGCCGGACTCAAAAAAACTAAAATAAAAAAGAAGAGACTGATGCTTTTGGGGACGGAGTCAAAAAACATCACTTTAATAACTTATGCTAAGTATAAAAATAAATTGGAAGGAATTACAAAAAATGAAACAATCATATTATTTATACAAAAGTGGTAGACTCCAAAGAAAAGACAATACATTGGAAATAGTATATAAAGACAACACTAAGAAAAGTATACCGATAGAGCGAGTAGATGACATATATATTATGACAGAACTCGATTTCAATACAAATTTACTAAACTTTTTATCACAGTTTGGTGTAAATGTGCACTTTTTCAATTATTATGGATTTTACACAGGAACATATTATCCAAAAGAAAGTCTTGTATCAGGAAAACTATTAATAAAACAAGTTGAGAATTATAATGATAAAACAAAAAGATTAAATATTGCAAAAGCCTTTATAGAAGCCGCATCATACAACATTTATAGAAATCTAACCTATTATAACAATAGAGGAAAAGAATTAAAAGGCTATATGAATGAAATAGATTATCTAAGAAAACAAATAAGAACATGTAAAGATGTACAAGAATTAATGGGAATAGAAGGAAATATTAGAAAAGTCTATTACAATACATGGAACATTATAATAAATCAAAATATAGCATTTGAAAAAAGAGTAAAAAATCCTCCAGACAATGCAATAAACTCACTAATTTCATATGTCAATACAATTATATACACAAGAGTCCTAAGTGAAATCTATAAAACGCAGTTAAATCCAACAATAAGTTATTTACATGAACCATCAGAAAGAAGATTTTCATTATGTTTAGACATTGCTGAAATTTTCAAGCCAATCATTGCAGATAGATTAATTTTTTCTATGCTAAATAAAAGGCAAATAACTGAAAAAGACTTTGAAGAAGAACTTAATTTTACATACATAAAAGATAAAGCAAGAAAAGAAATAACAAGAGAAATAGACACAAGATTACAAACCAAAGTCAAGCATAAAAAATTAGACAGAGAAGTAAGCTATGAGTATTTAATAAGATTAGAAATATACAAACTAATCAAACATTTACTTGAAGATGAAGAATATGAAGGGTTTAAAATGTGGTGGTAATATGTATGTTATTTTAGTTTATGATATAAATTTAGAAGACAAAGAAGGTCCAAAAGTATTAAGGAAAGTTTTTAAAACTTGTAAGAAGTATTTAGTACATATTCAAAATTCTGTCTTTGAAGGAGAATTACTAGATTCCCAAGCCATTAAACTAAAATCTGAACTTGACCAATATATTAGAAAAGAAAAAGACAGTGTTATTTTGTTTAAAAGCAGAAATAAACGTTGGATGGAAAAGGAGTTTTTTGGCATGATTGAAGATGACAAAACAGATAACTTTTTATAATAAAAATCTGTCGACCAACAATAATGCCCAAATAGTAGCCATAAGACAGATTTAAAATTAGCTCAATATTAATTCTTTTAAAATACTGTAGAAAATTTATAATATTTTTGGTATTATATACTAGCAGATAGACAGAATTTTAAGTTAAACATATTTATTTTTCAAGCTTTTTATAAGCACCTGTATTAATTTAAATATATTAGAATGTAAATGCTAGTATTCAACTAAGGATAGAAAATCCATTTTGTATTAATTTAAATATATTAGAATGTAAATTCTTTTTTGTTTTAGCCATGTCGATGGGTATGGTATGTATTAATTTAAATATATTAGAATGTAAATAAAAACAACAAATGCTTTTGTTATCCGTACAATTATGTATTAATTTAAATATATTAGAATGTAAATGAGCAAATTATTAATCACGATTTAAAAGAATTTAGTATTAATTTAAATATATTAGAATGTAAATCGGAACAACACAAATATATTATACAATAGATAGTTGGTATTAATTTAAATATATTAGAATGTAAATACTTGTAGTTGGGCTGGAGATGCGTTTACAAATTGGTGTATTAATTTAAATATATTAGAATGTAAATTTTTTATTCCTCCATTTTTAACTATTTATGTTTTTGTATTAATTTAAATATATTAGAATGTAAATCTTGGATATGTTGAAACAATACAAACAACTTTAAAAGGTATTAATTTAAATATATTAGAATGTAAATTATTTTGAATACGGTGTCGGTACAAGTTGTTATTTGTATTAATTTAAATATATTAGAATGTAAATTCTGGGTATGGTGAAAATTTATACAAATCATTTTTTACGTATTAATTTAAATATATTAGAATGTAAATCGATTAGAAGCTGTTAAGAAAATAAATACAATGTGTATTAATTTAAATATATTAGAATGTAAATTCACGTCGACACGGTCACGTTCGACGTGAATTCAAGTATTAATTTAAATATATTAGAATGTAAATTTTTAATCAATAAGTTAAAAAATAAAGGATTGATTGTATTAATTTAAATATATTAGAATGTAAATAGAGTTCCGACTATATTTGCAATTAATTTATTATCGTATTAATTTAAATATATTAGAATGTAAATAACGTTCTGTGTCAAATTTTCCAAATCCATCGCATAGTATTAATTTAAATATATTAGAATGTAAATACGGTAGATTTTGAAATTCCATTTTCAAATATTATGGGTATTAATTTAAATATATTAGAATGTAAATGTCTGTATATTTGTGTTAATTGTAATGTCACCATTTGTATTAATTTAAATATATTAGAATGTAAATATAGCTTCTGTTACAAAAGCGACCGAATTTTCAAAGTATTAATTTAAATATATTAGAATGTAAATATACTATCTGTTACATCTTCCATAAGTTCAATTTTTGTATTAATTTAAATATATTAGAATGTAAATTCTCTATTACATAATTATAAAAAAATTGTTTTTGTTGTATTAATTTAAATATATTAGAATGTAAATGAGGGTGACACAACTACATTTTATGCAGACAATATGGTATTAATTTAAATATATTAGAATGTAAATGAATGAAATGCAACTTCATTTTCTGGGATACATCGTATTAATTTAAATATATTAGAATGTAAATTTTTTATATCTTCTCACTGGTTCATCACTCCCTTCGTATTAATTTAAATATATTAGAATGTAAATTTTTCATCAGGTGATTCACAGTGGGAGCAAATCGCAGTATTAATTTAAATATATTAGAATGTAAATCTTGGTATAATATTTTGTTTGACTGAACGATTGGGTATTAATTTAAATATATTAGAATGTAAATTTTATATTGTCTGTATGTATTTCTTTAATATTTAAGTATTAATTTAAATATATTAGAATGTAAATTCTAACATTCAGTTGAGAATAAAGAGCCCATTTTGTATTAATTTAAATATATTAGAATGTAAATTCGTATCCATCTATTATTGCAGAAGCATATTCATAGTATTAATTTAAATATATTAGAATGTAAATTTTTCTGTTATTAATCCTAAGTCAAATTTTGTAAAACGTATTAATTTAAATATATTAGAATGTAAATAGTTTTACAACAACTAAAGAAACATTGGAAAGTGGTGTATTAATTTAAATATATTAGAATGTAAATGGTTTTCCAGCCGAGTTAACTAATAGCATTAGTTCAGTATTAATTTAAATATATTAGAATGTAAATGTATCAAGGAGGTGGAAAAGATGGAAAGAGCAATAAGTATTAATTTAAATATATTAGAATGTAAATCTCAAAGAAACAGAAAAATATGGAAAAGGGTATTCTAGTATTAATTTAAATATATTAGAATGTAAATAAAGCCTTATCTATTGCATAATAAATATCTTCGTTTGGTATTAATTTAAATATATTAGAATGTAAATATATAAAATTTTATGTAATTAATTTTTAAATTCAGGTATTAATTTAAATATATTAGAATGTAAATTAAACCACTCTTTTGATATTATAACAGCCGGAATTGGTATTAATTTAAATATATTAGAATGTAAATCAGGGTCAGGGGACTCTGGCTCAGATAGTGGAGCAAGTATTAATTTAAATATATTAGAATGTAAATTCCAATGTTATATTGTTTATATTTACAAGTTCCTAGTATTAATTTAAATATATTAGAATGTAAATTTCGGCAATGTAAATGTAGACTTAAGCTTAGTACAGTATTAATTTAAATATATTAGAATGTAAATTCATCTTCTATATTTTCGGACATTGATGGAACACCGGTATTAATTTAAATATATTAGAATGTAAATTTTGATAAAATTAGCAAAATTATACAAAACATCAACGTATTAATTTAAATATATTAGAATGTAAATGCTCCGTTTGTATCAGATAAAGTAAACTTAGAAAGTATTAATTTAAATATATTAGAATGTAAATTATTTCTTTTTTTGGTCCTAGTCGGTCAAGTTCATCTTGTATTAATTTAAATATATTAGAATGTAAATCTTCTGAATTATCTCTTTATCTTGCATACTACACCGTATTAATTTAAATATATTAGAATGTAAATGTTTCATTATATTCTAAATAAACATTTAACAATATGTATTAATTTAAATATATTAGAATGTAAATAAAAATAAATACTGCGATAAAATAAGAGAATTATCAGGTATTAATTTAAATATATTAGAATGTAAATGTTTTAGGAAGACTAATTGATGCAAAAATAACAGAGTATTAATTTAAATATATTAGAATGTAAATATTACACCTTGCACTACAGCAATAATTTGCACTATTGTATTAATTTAAATATATTAGAATGTAAATGAACTTAAAGACATATTAGACTATGAAGATGAGATTAGTATTAATTTAAATATATTAGAATGTAAATTTTTTATTAAAAGGTGGGTGGATGTTAGGTTTAATACGTATTAATTTAAATATATTAGAATGTAAATAAATTTGATTGGATATGCAAGAAATATGGAATTGAGTATTAATTTAAATATATTAGAATGTAAATGTCTTATAATCTATGTTTATTTCTTCTAATGTTCCTGTATTAATTTAAATATATTAGAATGTAAATGTATCTTATTTAGATACATACTATAAAAAATTCTTTGTATTAATTTAAATATATTAGAATGTAAATGAATAAAAAACTGGACGAACAAAATGAAAAATTAGAGTATTAATTTAAATATATTAGAATGTAAATCGGTGAAAGTTTAGGAATTCCGAATGTGAGAGGAAGTATTAATTTAAATATATTAGAATGTAAATATCGGTAAAATTATCGTAAATAATCAAAGATATAGAGTATTAATTTAAATATATTAGAATGTAAATTGCATCGCTTTTATTTCATCTGTTATGTTTCGTTCGTATTAATTTAAATATATTAGAATGTAAATCATCTCCATTCTCATCAAATATATATTCTTCTTTGTGTATTAATTTAAATATATTAGAATGTAAATTAGAGTTGTTGCTTAGAAACTTGGAAAAGTTGACGAACGTATTAATTTAAATATATTAGAATGTAAATATCAAAATTACATAAGGGCGAAAGGGGGAGCTAATAGTATTAATTTAAATATATTAGAATGTAAAGATTAGGTATAGCTATTAATGATGAGAAATGAAATAGAATAGTATTTGTGTATGTTATCATACAACGATTTTATATGATAAATTTATTATTTCATAATAAAAAAGATATAAAAGAACTTCCAGATGTAGTTGAAGCAGTTGAAATAATGCAGGATTTTGAACAATTTAATAGTATAGATGAAGTAAAAAAAGTAGATAATATTCACATACAAAATGCAATAAAAGAATTAGAAAGCAAAAATAATTTACACTATTTGACAAAAATCGACAATAAAAGCTAAATGCAAGTGAGATACTCTTTTTAAATATAATAAAAGGATGAGTTGTTATGGAAACAACTGAAACTAAAACAAAGTTCTGCAAATCTTGTAGTGAAAAAATAGCACAAGATGCAGTAATATGTATAAAATGTGGCAGACAAGTCGAACAAATTAGCCCAGCAAATCAAAACATATTAATTAATAACACAAATACTAACAGCAATACAAATAATTATATTGTTGGAAAGCCAAAAAACAAATGGATTTCATTAGCATTATGTATAGTTACTGTATGCGGACACAAATTTTATGAAGGAAAAATTGGAATGGGAATAATATATTTATTTATATTAGGATTATTTGGAATAGGATGGTTTATAGATATAATAGTACTATTATTTAAATCAAATCTATATTATGTTTAATAATTAGCACTTACAGAAATGTAGGTGTTTTTTTAAAACAAATTTAGAGTAACGGCAGTACAACAATCTCTAAAATATTAGTATAAGATTAAATATTTCACTAGTTTGACATTACTTTCACTATTAGAGAAGTACAATAATGTATTCACATCAGTTAGAATTTAATTATGACAAATGAAATAGTTTTACATAATACAAAAAATATTTAAAAAAATTAGGAAAATAGTAATTACTTTATATTAAGCAAACCATTATTTGCTCAAAAGAGTTTAACTATAAATAGAATTATAAATATAGCAAAGCAAAAAATTAACATAAAAAACGAAAAAAATATTGAGAAAAACGAAAAAATATGATATAAATAAAAAAGAAAAAAAGCACAACATAAAAAATAAAAAGTAACACAAAAACGCAAAGCAAAGAATACAAAAAAAGCACAATAAAAAAAGACTGCACAATAACTCAAAATACACAATACAAAATCACAAAAAATAAAAAGGAAAGAAAAAGCAATGAAAAACCAAGAATATATAGAATACACATATAAGCACAGAAAGATAGTAAACTATCTAGCAAAAAAATACATAAAAAAAGACAAAGAAGAAAAAATAAAACAAATTAAAGAACATGACATAGACAAAATATACATGTATTTATTATACGAAAAAAAAGAAGTATCAAAAATTCACAGAGAGATGTCAAAGCATCACCAAAACGAAAAAGAAAAAACAAAAGCAGACTATGAAGAAATGGCATTAGACTGGGAAAGTGCAAGATACACAAAAGAAGACAAGCCACTAAATGCATATGACACGCTATACAAATACTATCCAGAATTAGAAAATCAGATATTACCAATACTAAAAGAATGGGGAATAGCACACAGCAATATGCCAAAAGACAAAGAAGTAGAAGAATATGCAAAGAAAATAAGGAGCACAACAATAGAAGAAATAAAAGAAGCAATAAAAAAAGACTTAGAAGAAAGATTAGAATAAAAAATGCCACTAAATATTTTAATAATACTAATGCGCCCAATTTTATTATATTCTAAGAAAGTTCTCTGAACTTCCTAGAATATAATAAATAACAATGCACAAAAATTTGAAAATCAAATATCGCGCGCGAACAAAGACGCGGACTTTAAAATGTTCTAATAAGTGCTAATGTTATTAATGTCCGCTTTTGTTCTATAAAAAACAAAACAAAAAAGGCAGGCAAACATAAAATTCTAAACAAAGGAGGAAAAATGTGTACAGCAGCAACATATAAAACCAAAGACTTTTATTTTGGAAGAACACTAGACTACGAATTCTCATATGGAGACGAAATAACAATAACACCAAGAAATTACGAAATAAAATTCAGTGAACAAAAGACAATAAAAAGTCATTATGCAATAATAGGAATGGCATATGTATCAGAAAACTACCCATTATATTATGACGCAATAAACGAAAAAGGCTTAGGGATAGCAGGATTAAACTTTGTAGGAAACGCAAAATACAACAAAAGCCAACAAGGAAAAACCAATATAGCACAATATGAATTCATACCATGGATATTAAGTCAAAGTGCGACAGTAGAAGAAGCAAAAAAACAAATAGAAAACATGAATATCACAGACACGCAATTTAGCAGTCAATTACCAGCAGCACAATTGCATTGGATAATAGCAGATAGCAAAGAAGCAATAACAGTAGAATCGCTACAAGAAGGAATCAAAATATATGAAAATCCAGTAGGAATCCTAACAAACAATCCAACATTTGACAAGCAAATGTTTACACTAAGCAAATATAGAAGCTTATCAGCCAAAAGCCAAGAAAACACATTCAGCAAAGGACTAGACTTAAAAGAATATAGCAGAGGAATGGGTACAATAGGATTACCAGGAGATTTAACATCAGAATCAAGATTTGTCAGAGCAGCATTTGTAAAAATGAACTCAATATCATTAGAAAGCGAAAAAGAAAGTGTAAGCCAATTCTTTCATATATTAAATTCAGTAGAACAACCACGAGGATGTTGTGAACTAGAAAACCAAAAGTACGAAATAACAATATATACCTCATGCTGTAATGCAAGCAAAGGAATATATTATTACACAACATATGACAATCATCAAATAACAGCAATAGACATGCATAAAGAAAATCTAAACAGCGAAGAATTAATAAGATACACACAAATCACAGAAGAACAAATCAATCAGCAAAACTAAAATGGCCTAAATCATACAAAAAATATGAAATATAAACAATTTTGCAAAATGACACATTCTAAGTAAAAAAATTAAAAAAGAAAAGGAGAGACTAAAGATGGGCAAAAACAGAAAAGAACAAATAAAAAAGGAAGAAGAAAAAAACATAAAAGAAGAGGAAAAAGAGAGAAAATATAAAGAGCAAGAAAAAGAAGTATTAGAAGAACAAAGAGAAGAAAATCAAGAAAGCAAAAACGAATCAAACCAAGAAATCCGTAAGGGAGAAGAACCAAAAAAAGAAAGTAATAACCAAGAAACATTATCAGAGAAAGAAGAAAGCAACAACAAAGAAACAGCACAAGAAAAGCAAGAAGAAAAGGCCTCACAAGAAAAATCTAAAGACACAAAAAAAGAATACAAAGAAAATTTAAAAGAAACAGTCAAAGATGCAGAAAAAGAAGAAAACATCAAAGAAAAAATAGCAAAAATAAAGAAAATCAAAGCCAAAAAAGGAATCAGAAATGCAGGAATAGTAATAATAGCAATAATAATAATATTCATACTAGCACTAATACTAGATAAAAGCCAAAACACATTTGATGGACAAGTATTAAAAATGGTAGGAATAACAGAGCAAAAAGCAGAAGAGACAAAAGAAAAACAAGAAAGTAAAGAAGAGAAAAAGCAAAAAGAAAAAGCAATAAAAGTAGCACAAAAAAAATTCAAAGAACTAGGAGAAAAAGTAAAAAAAGAAGAATTAGAAGTATTAAAAATCAAAAGAAAAGGAGAATACTATTACTATATATCAGCAAAAGATAATACAGTAGAAGTAAGAATAACAGACAACAAAATAACAAGAGTAAACAGCGTGCCAGTAGAATAATATATACATTAGCTAATGACTTACGGTGCATCTTTAGTTGTATCGTAATCGAAGTAGAAGAAAAAATATACAATCAGCTAATGCAATACAAAAACCAGCATGCACTAATTCAAAATGATAGAAGAATAAGTATATATAATTAAAGTAGCAGAAAATGCTACTTTTTTTGCATTCTAGGAAAGAACTCTAAACTTCCTAGAATATAAAATATAATGATGCCAAGAAATTTGCTTTGTAAATTTCGCGCGCAAACAAAGACACAGACTTAAAAAGTTCTAATAAATGCTAAGGTTATAGATATCTGGTATTGTTCTAGAAAAAATAAAAAGCAAACAAAAGCAGAAAATCCCTAAGAAAAACGACCACAAAATAAAATAAATGTAACAAAGATGTAAACAAAATGACAAAAACAAGGTAAATGTAGAAAATCCGTAAAAAGAAAAGCAAAAAAAGCAAGAAGGCACAAATTGACACCAAACGACAAATAAGATAAAGTAAAAATATAAGACAAAAGGAAGAAATGCGTCAAAAAACAGAAAAAAGAGGCAATGAAAAAATTCAAAAAAGCCATCAAACATAAAAAAATACCAAAAGCCACAAAACAACGAAAAAACAAAGCAAAATCGCCAAAACAAAAGTTAAAAATGGTGAAAAACAAACAAAAGAAACAAAAAACTGGAAAAAGGAGGAAAAGCAAATGCTAAAAGGAAAGCTAAAAAAAGCAATAGCACAAATACTAGTAATAATAGCAATAGCAATGGCAACAATAATAAGCATACCAGCAGTAAAAGTATATGCAAGCACTCTAGAACCAGCAAATGATCAAAAAATAGAATACAGAGCAATATCACAAGAAGTTGTAAACGGAAAAAAGCAGTTAATAATAGAAGTAAGAATAAGAAAACTAAAATTCAAAGGAATAGACTTAAGATTACAATATAATACAGCCCTCTTAACACCATCAAACATAGAAACAAACGCAGCAATAGACGTAAATGATGCAGACGGAATACCAAGCAACTTTACATATATAAACGGATTCGAAAAATATATGGACATGTTAGAAATAGAAGGAACGACAGGCGAGCTAAGAATGGTATATTCAATACTAGGAGAAGACGAAAGAACAGGGACAAACGATTATTATAAAGAAGAAACAGCAAACCAGCCAATAGTAGAAGTAACAGACGAAGCAATAATAGGAAAAATAAGTTTCCAAATGGAAGACGGAATAGAAATAGCAACAGACGATATAAAACTAAAAACAGGAAGCACATCACCAACAACAGGAATAAAAGTAGTAACAAGTGAATCAAACAACTATCAAGCACAATCACTATTTGAATTTACATTAGATTTAAAATCAAAAAACGCAAATCTAAAAAAGATAGAAATAAGCAATGGAAACAATGAAGAAGGAAACTACAGAAGTTACGACTTAAATCCAACATTTGACAAAGACACATTAGAATATGAAACGAAAATATTAGAATATGTAGACAGTGTAGATTTAAAAACACAAGCAGAAGACGCAAAATCAACAATAAAAATAAAATATCCAAAAAAAGACGAGAACGGAAAAACAGAAAGAGACAGTAACGGAGACATAGTATATGAAGAAAAACAAATAACAGACACGAGTCAAGAGATACAAGAAAAAATAGAACTAAATGAATTAGGAGAAGAAGACACAATAATAGAAATTACAGTAACAGCAGAAAAGCAAGAAATACAAAAAATATACAAAATACATATAAAAAGGCCATATGGAAAAATAAAAGGAAAAATACAACTAGGTGATGGGCTAAAAGAAAGTATGGATGGATCATATGGAATAACAATGAATTATGCAGCAGATTTAAGAATATACAAGCAAGACCAAGTAAATTGGGATGACATCATACCAGGAAATCTCTCATTAGATGATGTAGACAGCGAACAAACAGAAAAAACAACAAAATCAGATGATGACGGAAACTACGAAATATATGTAATCCCAGGAAAATATGACTTCTATGCAGAAAGACAAGGATTTCTAGCAGATATAACAACAAAAATAACAATAAACGAAAATGACGAAATAGACCTAGGAACAAAAATACTATACGAAGGAGACGCAGACAGAAGCGGAATCATAGACTTAAATGACACAATAGAAATAGTAAACAGCATGGGAGCAAGTGAAGGAGACAGCACATATTCAGAAAGATACGACTTTGGACAAAAAGGATATGTATCATTAGATGATATGGTAAGTGTAGTAGGAAACCTATATAAAACAATAAAAATACAAGAATACACAGGATAAACATAGAAACAAGCAAATGACTCAAACATTCAATCAAGCAAAAAGTGTCAATAACCCAAACGGCACTCGAAACCAAAAAAGGCAAACCAAAAAAAGTCAAAAGAAAACTCAAAAAACAACAAAAGAAAAATAAAAAAGAAAATAAAAGAAGGAGAAAGAGATATGAAGAAAGAAAAGAAAATAGCACTCATAACCCTATTAGTGATGATATTAAATATGTTCTCACCATACAGTGTACTATTTAATAACATCTCAAAAGCAGCAACAGGAGTGTTAGGAGACAATCCAATCATAATCAACAACTTAGGAGTAACACAAAAAGGATCAAACAAAATCCTAACAGTAGAAATTGCTGCAGTAACAGAAGCAGTCCTAAATGGATTTGACTTCCAATTCAAAATAGATAAAAGCAAAATAACACCATGTAACAAAAACACAGGAGCATCAACAACATCATTAGGAATGATAATGGCACAAAGTGATTATTTCTTAGGAACACTACAAGTAAAAAACTATGACAAAAATTCAAATACATTCCATTTCTTAGCAACAGAACCATCAGGAGGAACAGACATAGCAGACAATGGATACATACCAGGACAAGTAGGAGATGACGCAATAGATGTAAATGGACAAGGATACTCAGTGTATTACCCAATACTAAAACTATCATTCAAATTAGACAGTTCAGTAGATGCAGACAAATTACCATCAGATTTATTTTCACTAGTACCATCAGGAGTAGGACTACCAACTGGATTAAAAGTAAACTACACAAATGAATCAGGAGTAAAGATAAGTAAAGACCTACCATTAGCAACACATGGATTTACCCAAGCAGAAAAACAAATAGTATCAATAGCAGTAAAAACAAATCCAACAAAAACAGCATATGATCATGGAGACACAATAGACCTAACAGGAGGAGTAATCCAAGTAACATATGATGACCACACAACAGAAGACATAGACATGACAGACCCAGCGGTAACAATAAAAACAGGGTCACCAGCAGATGTAAATAATCCAAATGTAAAATTAGAATACAAAGGCCAAGAAACAACCTTTAATATAACAGTAAATGATCCAATTCAATCACTATCAGTAGCAACACCAATGACACAAGGAGAATATGATCATGGAGACACAATAAATTTTGCAGGATTAACATTATCAGCAGTAACCAAAAGTGGAGCAACAACAACAATAACGAGCACAACACCAGGACTAACAATAAGTGAAACACAAGCAGATGTAAATTCACCAAACTTCACAAAAATAACAGGAACCAGTAATGTAGAAGTAAAAGGAACACAAATAATCAAATTTACATATGACGGAAAAACAGCACAACAAACAATAATAGTAAATGACAGAATATCAAGCGTAAATATTGTAACACAACCAAACAAAACAGCAATCAAATATGGAGAAGCATTAGATTTAACAGGAGCAACAGTAAAAATAACACTAGCAAGTGGAGATACAACAAACATAAGTCTACCAGATGGAAGTGCAACAATATCAGCATTTAATAACAAACAAGTAGGAAGCAAGCAAAACTTAACAGTAACAATAAACAACAAAACAGCACCAGAAACAATAAATGTAGAAGCATATAACTATGTAAAAGAAACAACACTAACAGAACCAACAAAAGTAGACTATGCATATAATGAAGCATTAGATGTAACAGGAGGAAGAATAAAAGTAACATGGGCAAATGGAACAGTATCAAATGTAAACCTAACAACAAATATGGTAACAGGATATAACCCAACACAACTAGGAGTACAAACACTAACAATAACAAACACATTCAAATACACATTATCAGATGGAACACAAATTCCAGACACAAAAACAATGACCTATGAAGTAGAAGTTACAAATCCAGCAACAGCAATAACAATCACACCACCAACAAAAACAGAATATGAACATGGAGACACACTAGACTTCACAGGAGGAAAAATCGAAGTAACATATTCAGATGGAACAACACAGACAAAACAAATCACATCAAATATGGTAAAAGAAAGTAATGGAAGTTCAGTAAACATGGCACCAACAGCATTTGATTACGTAAATAATGAAGTATCAAAAACATTAGTAATCAAATATAAAGAAAACAGTGTAACTGGAACAGTAAATTACCCAATCAAAATAAAAAATGTTGTAAGTCAAATAGCAATGTCAACAGAACCAACAAACACAACATATAACATAGGAGACACAACATACAATTTAGCAGGAGGAACAATCAAAGTAACAAGAAAAGCAGGAAACACAGAAACAGTAGCATTAACAGATCAAGGAATAACACTAACAAATTTAAGCACACTAACAACAAATAAAGGAACAAAACCAGTAACAGTTACCTATGAAGGAAAGACAACCACATTCAATATAACAGTAAAAAATGGAGTAAAAAATATAAACATAACAGCTCCAACAAAAACAGAATATGAACATGGAGACACACTAGACTTCACAGGAGGAAAAATCGAAGTAAAATATGCAGACAGCACAACATCAAATGTACAAATAACAAATGCAATGGTAACAGACAATGCAACAGGAACAGCAGTAAACATGAGTCCAGCAGTAGCAGAATACGCAAACAATAAATTAACCAAAACACTAAAAATAGAATATACAGAAGATGGAGTAACAGAATATGCATATTACACAATAACAATAAAAAATCCAATAGACCAAATCACAATAGACACACAACCACGAACACAATATAACTTAAATGATTCAACAACAGGAGTTGGAGGAACATTAAAAATAACAAGAAAAGCAGGAAACACAGAAACAGTAAATATACAAGACTCAATGGTAAGTGGATTAACAACAACAACAGCAGGAACAGGAAAAACAGCAACAGTAACATACACAGATGATGGTGTAACAAAAACAACAACATACACATACAACGTAAAAGACAATATAACAAATATAGCAATCACACCACCAACAAAATCACAATACAATCATGGAGATGCATTAGACCTAGTAGGAGGAAAAATAACAATAACATATGCAAGTGGAACAACACAAGACAAACCATTAGATGCAAGCATGATTACAGAAAGTGATGGAAGTCCAGTAAACATGTCACCAGCATCATATGGAAACACAAACAAAGAAAGTAAAACATTATTAATAAAATATCAAGAAGACGGAATATCTAAACAAGAAAATTACCCAATCGAGATAATAAATGATGTAAAACAAATAGCAATACAAGGAACAGCACAATCACAATACAATGTAAATGATCCATTACAAACAGGATTATCAATCTTAGTAACAAGAGCATCTGGAGTACCAGAAGCAATAACAGTAACAAGTAATATGTTAACAAACTTCAGTACAGCAACAGAAGGAAAAAGAACAGCAACAATAACATATACAGAAAATGGAATAACAAAAACAACAACATTTACATACACAGTAACAGACACAGTAACAAGCATAAGTGTAAAAACACAACCAACAAATGATACAAAATATGGAGAAAACGCAGACTTAACAGGAGCAACAATAGATGTAGTAAAAGGAAGCGGAACAACAACAATACCAGTTACAAATGACATGATACAACAAGGAACATACAATCCAACAACATTAGGAAGTCAACGAGTAACAATCCAATATGGAGGACAACAAACAACACTAACAATAACAGTAAAAGACTATGTAACTGGAATAACAATAAACCCAGCAAGTGTAACAGGAAAATACAATGACACATTAAGTAAAGTGATCCAAACAAATAATATACAATATACTGTAACATATGCAAAAGCAGGAGCACAAACCCCAGTAACTCTAGCAGAAAGCATGGTAGCAGGATATTCAGCAACAAGCACACAAGATCAAAACCTAACAGTAACATATAAAGATGCAGACACAGATAGTTACACAAATGGACAAAAATTCACAGCAAACCTAAAAGTAACATTAAGTAAAGAAGTAAGTTCAATAACAATAACAGCACCAAGTAAAACAACATATGAACATGGAGAAACAATAGCAACAGACGGAACAATAACAGTAGTGTTCACAGATGGAACACAAGAACAAAGAACAATGACATCAAGTATGATAACAGAAAATGATGGAAGCCCATTAAATATGAGCCCAGCAGCATCAGAATATACAAACAACAAAATAAACAAAACATTAAAAATAACATACACAGAAGATGGAAAAACAGGAACAATAAATTATCCAATAGAAATAATAAACAAAGTACAATCAATAACAATAAAAGGAACACCAAAAGACACATACAATGTAAACGAAGCATTGGATAATAACATAGTAATAACAATACACAGACAAACAGGAGCAGATGAAGATGTAACTGTAACAACAAGTATGATACCAAGCTTTGACACAACAACAGAAACTTCAGGAACCCCAAGAAGTTCAGACATAGAATACACAGAAAATGGAACAACAGTAAAAGTACCATACACATACACAGTAACAGACACAGTATCAAGCATAAATGTAAATACACAACCAACAAAAGCTACTAAATACGGAGAAGATGTAGACTTAACAGGAGTAACAATAGATGTAGTAAAAGGAAGTGGAACAACAACAATACCAGTAACAAAAGACATGATAAAACCAGGAACATACAATCCAAATCAAACAGGAAACCAAACAATTAAGATTATATATGGAGGAAAAGAAACAAGTCTAACAATAAATGTAAAAGACTATGTAACTGGAATAACAATAAACCCAACAAGTGTAACAGGAAAATACAATGATACATTAAGTTCATTGATTCAAGCAAATAATATACAATATACTGTAACATATGCAAAAGCAGGAGCACAAACCCCAATAACTCTAGCAGAAGGCATGGTAGCAGGATATTCAGCAACAAGCACACAAGATCAAAACCTAACAGTAACATATAAAGATGCAGACGCAAACAGTTACACAAATGGACAAAAATTCACAGCAAACTTAAAAGTAACATTAAGTAAAGAAGTAAAAGAAATAAACATCACAGCACCAAGCAAAACAACATATGAACATGGAGAAACAATAGCAACAGACGGAACAATAACAGTAGTGTTCACAGATGGAACACAAGAACAAAGAACAATGACATCAAGTATGATAACAGAAAATGATGGAAGCCCATTAAATATGAGCCCAGCAGCATCAGAATATACAAACAACAAAATAAACAAAACATTAAAAATAACATACACAGAAGATGGAAAAACAGGAACAATAAATTATCCAATAGAAATAATAAACAAAGTACAATCAATAACAATAAAAGGAACACCAAAAGACACATACAATGTAAACGAAGCATTGGATAATAACATAGTAATAACAATACACAGACAAACAGGAGCAGATGAAGATGTAACTGTAACAACAAGTATGATACCAAGCTTTGACACAACAACAGAAACTTCAGGAACCCCAAGAAGTTCAGACATAGAATACACAGAAAATGGAACAACAGTAAAAGTACCATACACATACACAGTAACAGACACAGTATCAAGCATAAATGTAAATACACAACCAACAAAAGCTACTAAATACGGAGAAGATGTAGACTTAACAGGAGTAACAATAGATGTAGTAAAAGGAAGTGGAACAACAACAATACCAGTAACAAAAGACATGATAAAACCAGGAACATACAATCCAAATCAAACAGGAAACCAAACAATTAAGATTATATATGGAGGAAAAGAAACAAGTCTAACAATAAATGTAAAAGACTATGTAACTGGAATAACAATAAACCCAGCAAGTGTAACAGGAAAATACAATGACACATTAAGTAAAATGATCCAAACAAATAATATACAATATACTGTAACATATGCAAAAGCAGGAGCACAAACCCCAGTAACTCTAGCAGAAAGCATGGTAGCAGGATATTCAGCAACAAGCACACAAGATCAAAACCTAACAGTAACATATAAAGATGCAGACACAGATAGTTACACAAATGGACAAAAATTCACAGCAAACCTAAAAGTAACATTAAGTAAAGAAGTAAGTTCAATAACAATAACAGCACCAAGTAAAACAACATATGAACATGGAGAAACAATAGCAACAGACGGAACAATAACAGTAGTGTTCACAGATGGAACACAAGA
>CAKPOI010000009.1 GCA_934169775.1 uncultured Clostridia bacterium | reverse complement strand
TATGTCTGATACTTTTAATGTATAGCTTCCATATTGACTTTTTGCTGTTAGTGTTGTTTCTGGTTTTATTTCGTCTGTATCTGGTACTCCGTCAAAATATTGTTCTAATACTTCTTTTAAATTATTTGATGTAAGTTCTCCAGTTTCGTTTCCTACTTGTTTTTCTAGAATTCTTGCTTGTATTTCTTCTATTAGACTTTGTTTTTGTATTGTGTTCTTTGCTTCAGTAGCTCTTTTTAATATTCCATTATCTCCACTTAATGCTGCTATTGTCACTCCAGCTAATGTTAAGAGTACAATGATTGTAATCACTAATGCTATTAGTGTGATTCCTCTTGTGTTTTTCTTCGTTTTGTTCATTCCAAAATCTCCCTTCTTTTCTTTAATCATTTTTTATTAAGTTTCAAACTTAACAAAAAAGCAAAAAACTAGTTTTACTTACAGTATTAACTGTTTTATAAAATTTTATACTTTATTACAAAAACTTTTTTTATAAATCAGTATTGCATTTTTTGTTAGTATATGTTATAAAATTAGCTATATACTTTTACTAAAGTTTGAAAATTAACATACCTTTTGAAAAATTTTTTTATCAAAAATGGCATAAATATTCATATATAAAAAAACTTTTTTTATATATTTTAAGTTTCTTCAATATGAATATTCTATCATACCCAAAACAATTATAGAACAAACTAAAAGTACACTTTTAGACAAAATTAAATGAAAAAATATCAATAAAGCATAGAGCTAATACTTTCATATTACATCTATACTTTTTCACTTCATAAATTCTTTTTATATTATTTGCAAAAACGATGATTTCCAATAGTAACAGTCATTGGTCTTGACCAAATCCATTTATTAGTAGCAGTTGCCGGATTAAAATAATATATAGCACCGGTAACTTGGATCCCAACCATTTAGTGCATCCTGAGCAGCCTTTTTAGCAGTAGCATTTGGAATTAAATTAATTTGTCCATCTTTAACCACATCAAAAGCCCCATTTTGATAAATTACACCAGATATAGTATTCGGAAACGAACTACTTTTTACCCTATTTAATACAACAGCACCAACTGCAACTTGTCCAGTATATGGCTCTCCTCTGGCTTCTCCATAAATAAGTTTAGCTAACAAATTTAAGTTTGTAGAATTTGATGTACTAGTAGAGCTTGAATTCGAAGTCATAATTCCCATTGCTCTTAAAGTTGCTGGTCCTGCTATTCCATCAACTGTTAACCCATTTTTTCTTTGAAAATATTTAACCGCTTCTAATGTTTGACTACCATAAATTCCATCAATGTTTCCCTTATAATATCCCCATCTTTTTAATTTAGTCTGAATTTGTGTAACTTCACTACCTCTCGAACCATATTTTGATAAAGCTTCAACCTCGTTATTTTTAGAAATAAAAAAGACTGCAACTATAACACATACAAAAAAAGAAACTGTAAAAATAATAATTTTTGTTTTTTTATTCATAAGAATTCCTCATTCCTTTCAAAATAGAACAAAAACATTGATGATCGTACATATTAAAATCTATGTTTTTGTCTTAATAAACCTCTTTTATTATTTTTTACAGTTATTGAATTTTTATACATTTATATTAATTATTTCCCACAATATTTGCAAAGTACTGTTTCCATACCAATTTGCAAATCAATCAAACCACTTTTATACTTATAATCCAAATCACATAAATCTTGTAAAATTCCTCGCAATTCTTTTGGTCTAAAATATCTTGCTTGAGTTTTATATTTATTAACTAAAAAAGTTTGATTTGGTTTTAAATTTAAGCTATTTATAACATCTTTGTTATAATATACTGCTGCTGAAGTTAAATATAACCTTTTAAAATGATTATATAAAGTCACTATTATTTTTTGTAAAGGTTCTTTTGCATAAAGCAAATTTTTTAATACATCTAATGATGTAGCTATATCTTTTTTTCCTAAGCTATCAGTTAAGCCAAAAATTACACTTTCCAGTTTTTTTATACACAATTTATCTATATCATTTCTTTGTATTGTACCATTTTCACCTGCATATTCAATTAATTTAGTAATTTCATTAATTAAATCTTGCATATTAGTACCACAACATTCTATTAAATATTGTAAAGTTGAATTGTCTACATTAACCTTATATTTATTACAAATAGATTTTAACCTTTGTATTATTTGAACTGGTTTTTGATATTCAAAATAACATACTTCTCCTAACTTATCTATTGTTTTATATAATTCTAATTTTTCTACATCTTCTTCAACAAAAACTAGTACAACACTTTCTTGTATCATCTTTATATTTTGAGTTATATACTCGGATAATCTCTTTTTAGCTTTTGTCAATTCTTCTGATTTACGTTTTCCTTCTTTTTTAAATAATCCGCATTTTTTAGCAATAATAAGCTTTTTTTCATATCCAAAGCTTGGAGTCTCAATATCTGCTATTAATTGTCCTACATTATTTTCATCAATTTGGATATAATTAATTCCATTAATACATTCACCAAAAAGAGCTTTTATTTTTTTTGCACTTTGCTCTAACAAATATTGTTCTTCCCCATACAAAAGATACAATCCATGTAACTCTCTATTATTCAATTCTTTTTCTAATTCATCAATTTTTTTCAAAAAAACTCCCTCCATAGTTTAACGGCGTTGTACGTTGATTAAATTTTAAATGAAGTTTAACGCAGCCAAAATTGTAATTATTTCACAAACTAAAGTTTTTCAGAAAACTTAGCAGAATGCGCATGACAAATAGCCATAGCCATACTATCAGTAATATCATCAAGTTTAGGCAATTTTTCCTCATTCAAAATCATCTTAACCATACGTTGAACCTGAATTTTATCAGCCCTACCATAGCCAGTAACAGCCTGTTTAACCTGAAGAGGAGTATACTCAAAAATATCCAAATTATGCATCCTAGCAGTAACCAAAATCACGCCTCTAGCCTGAGCAACATTAATAGCAGTTTTAGCATTATTATTAAAAAACAATTCCTCAATAGACATAGCATCTGGGTTATATGTCTCAATTATCTCTGCCAACTCTTTATTTATCTTTTCAAGGCGCAAAGGAAAAGATGTTTTAGCCTCTGTTAATATTGCTCCAGAAGTTCTCAAATAAAACTTATTTCCTATATAATCAATTATACTATAACCAGTTATAGCAAACCCCGGGTCTATTCCTAATACTCGCATTTTTAACGCTAGAAATTATCTAGCTTCCCTCCTTTGTAAAAATATAATTGCACTTGACTACATTAAAGAATTCAACAACATTACTCAATCTTACAAATAATTTATATTTATTCATTATTTGGCATTAAAATCCTCAAAACTTCTGCAACACTCCAAGCCTGAGAAAAAGCACCTTTAGGCTCATGTGGTTTAGTAGAATCATATATTTCTGCAATACTACCTACACAACCTCTATTATAAACTTCTTTCTTAAAAGTTTCAAAAACTGTTTCTTTAAATTCTGCTAGTTTTACTTCTAATTCCAATTTTTTTGTTTTAGCTTTAGCAAATTTCAACATATTTTTCAAACTATTATAATATAACCCTAAAAGCCAAGTCCAAGTTATCCCCTGATGATAAGTCATATCTCTATCATGTGGATTTCCTTTATATACTGGAACATAACCTTGTTCACCTTTTGCCAAGGATTGTAACCCATACAAATTCAATAATTTCTTTTCAACTGTTTTTACAACATTTTGAGCCATCTCTGAATTAGGATCAATTATTGGATATGTTAAACTTAATGCAAATAATTGATTTGGTCTTATCTTATTATCTCCCAAAACATCATACAAACATTTTCTACGACCATTATAAAATTTGTCTTCAAAAGAATTTTTAGCCATTTTAGCCAATTCAGCATACTTTTTAGCTTTCGCTGACTTGCCATATTTTTTACACAAATTTTCCATAATTTTTAAGCTATTATACCACATACTATTAATCTCTACAGCTTTTCCATTACGTGGAGTAACTGCTACACCATCTACTTTGGCATCCATCCAAGTATTTTGAGTATTTTCTGTTCCTGATACTATTAAATGATCTGTGTCTAAATAAATATTATTATTGTCTACATCTATTCCTTTTATATAATTTTCTATAATAATCTCTAATTTATCAAATATTTTTTGTACAAATTCATCATCTCCAGTATATTCTAAATATTTCTGAATTTGTTCAAATAACAATAATGATGCATCCACACTATTATATAAAGGTCTATTATCAAATCCTGAATAACCATTTGGCACTAATCCATATTTTATATCTCTCATCATTGTTTTTAATACTTCTTTTGCCAAATCATATCTTTTTGTTTTCAACAGTAAACCTTCAAAAGATATCAAACTATCTCTGCCCCAATCTAAAAACCATGGATATCCTGCAATAATCGTATGTAATCTAAATGATGGTCTATATGCAATAAATGTATCTGCCGCTATTATCAAATCTTTTATTAATTGTATTTTTTCATTTGGTTCGCAATTCTTCAATTCCTCTATTTCTGTATTTTTTAAAATTTTTGCAATTCGCTTTTTTTCATTTACTATTACTTTATTTACATCAAGTTCATCAATATTTTCTTCTAATGAACAAACAAATGATATTTCTTTTTCTTCATTTGGTTTTATGTCTATTTCAAATCTGCCAACAACTACATGATTTTCCTCTGGATAAAATCCTCTTTTTTGTTCTTCTATATAAAACATATGTCTAAAAATATCATTTTGATGAGGAATATATGTACCTTCTGACACTTTAATATAAACTGGATTTTGTATCATATTATCTATTATAACCTTAACTTTTGTGTTTTTATTTTCTTGCCTTACAACAAAATCATGATTTGTACTCATTGAATGAAAATCTCTAAAATTCATTAATGGCGCTAATGTAAGTTTTGATGGCTGTTTTCCATTTTTTATTTTATACAAAATTCCTACAGTATTTTCTCCATATTTCATACAAATTGTTTTTGTTATTTCCACATCTCCAACTTGATATTTAAAAATTGGTAATTCTTCTTTTTCAAAACTTGTTTGATATTTGCATCCCTTAGAAATATAGTCTTTTCCCATGTTTGTATATAAACCATATTTAGTTCCACCTATTTCTATACTTTCATCTACTTTAGATAATATCAAATATCTTCTTGCTGGTGGTGTTAATGGTGCAATAAGCAATCCATGATATTTTCTAGTGTTTGCTCCTACTATAGTTGAACTTGCAAATCCACCTAACCCATTTGTTATAATCCATTCTTTTTGTATCCCATCTTCTAAACTCAAATTCTCCTTAGTATATCTCATCTAAAATTCATTCCTTTCAACTATCGACTTAAAAACATGCCAAGTAGACATTAATTTTTGTCATAGCTATATTTTTTCTAATGTTTTCTTGTATGTATATCACTATTTTCTAATGTATCCATCATTTCTTTTCTTAATTCTCTCATCCTTTTTTCTCTATTTGGATTTTTACTAGTTGCCATTCTTTTAGCCATATTATTTTTTGCTCTATTTTCAATTCTTTCTTTTCTTATTTTTTCTGCATTTTTTTTCTCCAACCTTTTTTTCTCTTTTAGTATTCTTTCATCAGCTGTTCTAATTGAATCAATTCTTTCACTATATTTATTAGCAAACTTGCTTTTCCCTTTCTGATGTTTGTTTTTTCTTTCTGGATGTTTGCTCAATCTTTTTTCTTTTTTCTTCATTTGTTCTTGAATTTTATGTATACGTTTATCTTCCCTTAATTTATTATTTAACATCATATATTGAGGATCATTTTGTTTATCTTGATATTTCAAATCATCACATATAAGTTCAATAATTGAAGATGCTACAAGTGTTGGGTCATGCCTTATATAACCATCAGCAACCATAGCTAAATTTCTTTGTAAAAATGTTATTCCTTTTACTTTATCTATGTTTTGTTCAACCAGATCTTGTCCTTCCATATTATATTTTTTTATCATTTCTGGAATGATTTCACCTGTATCATATATACAATAATCTACAATTCCTTTTCCACAATGTTCTATTATTGCATTTAAGTGGTCAGAAACACTATAATTATCTGTTTGTCCTGGTTCTGTCATTATATTACTTATATATACTTTAATTGCAGTTGATTCTTTTATTGCTTTTGCTACTCCATTTACTAATAAGTTTGGTATAACATTTGTATACAAACTTCCTGGTCCAACAATTATACAATCCGCATTTTTTATTGCATCTATTACTCCTGGTGCTGGTCTACAGTTTGATGGATTTAAATATATACGATTTATTTTTGTTATTTTATCATAAACTACTTCTGGAATTCTTGATTTTTCTGTTACAACATATCCATTAGCAAGTTCAGCTGTAATATTCATTTCATCTAATGTTACAGGTATAACTTTACCTATAATATTTAAAATTTCATTACTATTTATTATTGATTTTGCAAAATCTTGATTTACTTCTTTCATTGCTAAAAAATAAATATCTGAAAAAGATAATCCTCTTAATTTACCATATCTAAAATTATAATTTAGTAATTTTGACATTTGATTTTCTTCATTTGATAAAGCTATCATACTGTCTTTTATGTCATCTAATGGTAATGTTCCTAGCTCTCTCCTTGAATCAGATACTTGTTCTCCATAGCTAGATACTGTAACTATTGCTGTTAAATTATTAGTATATTTTTTTAATCCTGAAAGTACTGTGTTTAGTCCTGTTCCTCCACCTATTACAACGATATTAGGTCCTTGATTATATACTGTTTTATTAAATATTAGTGATTTTACATTTACGTTTTTTCTATTTTCCATTCTATCATCTGTAGATTCTACTAATACTTCTAATGTTCTTTTATTAAGTCCTACTAATCCTATTATTATTGATAAAAATCCTACTATGAAAACTGCTATTATTTTTCCTACTTCTTTAAATGACATTTCTTTTAATACCAATATTTCTGCTATTCCATAACATGCTAATAAAATTCCTATTAATATTAAAAACATCCATCTTTTCATTTTTGAACTATTTTGAAACCATTTAAAAAATCCTTTCACTACTATCACCAATTCCTTTTTCCATTTTTATATCTCCACCTGTTTGAAAAAATTTAAATTTTGGCAAGGCAAATTTTACTTAAAAGGCTTTATTCTCCTAAAACTTGAACCTCTAATTCTATCCTTTTTCCAAATTTATCATATACTGTATTTTGAACATATTTTATTAAATCAAATATATCTTTAGCTGTTGCATCTCCTTTATTAACTATAAAACCAGCATGTTTTTCTGAAACCTGCGCTCCTCCTATTTGATAACCTTTCAATCCTGCCTCATCTATTAATTTTGCTGTTATAAAATCTTCTCCTCTTTTAAAAGTACTACCTGCACTCGCATATTCTAAAGGTTGTTTTTCTCTTCTAGAATTCGCATACTCATTCATCTTTTCGTTAATTGCTTGACTATCACCTTTTTCTAGTTTTAGCCTTACTTCTAATACAATTAAATTATTTTTTGAAATTATACTATTTCTATATTTAAATTCTAATTCTTCATTCTTTAGTATTTCTATTTTTCCTTCTTCATTTAACACTTTTACATCTATTACTATGTCTTTCATTTCTTTGCCATATGCTCCTGCATTCATTCTAATTGCTCCACCTATTGTTCCAGGTATTCCTCCTAGTTCTTCAAATCCTGTTATATTTCTTTTTTGAAATTCATATGCTAATTGAGCAACTCTATTTCCTGCTCCTACAGTTATTATTACTTCTGCATTTTCTTCTTTTATTTCAAGTTTTTGTATATCTATTTTTACTACTATTCCTTTTATTCCATTATCTGTAACTAATATATTACTTCCATTTCCCATAATTGTAATAGGGGTTTGTGTTTCTTTTGCAAATTTATATATTTCTTTTAGTTCTTCTTCTTTTTTTATTATTATTAATGCTTCTGCATTTCCTCCTACTTTAAATGTTGTGTGCTTTTTCATTGGTTCATTGTATTTTATTTGTTTTTCTTCTATGTTAAGGTTTGCTTTTTTTATTTTTTGTTCTAATTCCAACTTGACACCTTTCCTTTCTTATGCCATTATATTCATAAAGGTTTCTTAAATAACTTTTCTGCATTATAATATATCATTTTTTTGCTAAAAAGTCTATATATGAAAAAAATAAAAAGGATATTTACAATACAGTCCTTTTTATTTTTGCTTTTGTTTATTTTAAAATCAATTTTTCCTTTAAAGATAATTTAATATGACTAGGTTCATCAATATCAATTCTCTTATTATTCAAAACCTTTTGTTCATTCAAAGTAGTAATTTCATTAAGCTTTTCATTCCCAATAATTTCAGCTATTTGTGGCAAAATTTCTGGAATTTTCTTATAAATAGTATTTTGTTTATGAACATCTGACCCCATAAAATGAACCATATTATTTTCATAGAATTTTTTAACAATTATTTGAGCTTTTTTACCATACTGACCAATTATACTTCCATAATTACATTGCATTAATACACCCTTCTGAATCAAATCATAAATCAATTCAGGATTTTTTTGAACAAAAGAATATCTTTCTGGATGTGCCAGTACTGGTATCAATTTGTATTCTAGTAATTCATAAATAATATTATATAAATCAAATGGTTGTGCATTAAGTGGCATTTCAAAAAGCAAATAATTTGTATTATTTATGGTTGTTGCTTTTCCGTCTTCTAACAAATTAATTATATTATCAGAAAAATAGACTTCATTTCCTAAATATAGTTCAATATCTTCATTCTTTTCTTTCAATGTTTTATTTAAAGAATCTATCCAAGCTTTTCTGTCTGTCACATCAACTTCATAATAATTTTCTACATAATGTGCTGTTGATATTATTTTATTAAATCCAGCCTCTTTTGCTTCTTTTATTAAATTAAATGTTTCTTCTATACTTTTTGAACCATCATCAATATTAGGTAAAATATGTGTATGAAAATCTATCATTATAAAGTTCATTCCTTTCCAGTTTTACTTACACATAGTTCATTTTAAACTACTAATCTAAATCTTTCTTCTCATTTTTCAAATAATCTTTTATTTGATCTAAAATATTATTTGTTTTTTCTAAATATCTTTCATTTGTACTTTCTTCTGGAGCTTCATTATTTTGCTCATAATTTTCTACATTTGACTGCATATTTACATCTACATTGTTATTACAATTTTCATTTGCAATCTCAGATTGATTTTCAATATTTTCTGTACTATCAATTTCTACATCATTTTGGATACTCTTTTCCATTACATTTGTATTCAAAATTTTCATTATTTTCTCTTTATTTATATCTTCTTGTTCTTTTATGTCTAAGTGTTTGCTCCTTGATTTTTTATTATCAGTAGAAAATTTTTCTTGTCCATAATAATAATATTTTTCTTCATATTTTTTATTTGAAATTGGAATTCTATTTAATATAACACCTGCTAAATTTCCACCAACATTTTGTATATTTTTTAATACTCTTTCTAATGCTTCTTTTTTAGTTACTTTGTGTGCTGTAACTACAACTGTTGAATCAACTATTCTTGATAAAATAACAGAATCTGTTACTAGCTCACATGGTGTTCCATCAATTATTATTATGTCACATAAGTCCTTTAATTCATCAAGCAAAGTTATCATTTGAGTTGAAACAAGCAATTCTGATGGGTTTGGTGGTATATTTCCAGATGAAATTACATATAAATTTTCTACTTCTGTTTCTTGTATATATTCACCTATTATATTTGCTTTATCTTCATTTTCATTTTCTGTTACTCTTGATAAAAAGTTAGACAATCCTGGTGTTGGTGATACTCCAAATATTGCATATTGTCTACCTTTTCTCATATCTGCATCAATTAAAACAACCTTTTTTCCAGCTTGTGCAAATGTTACTGCTAAATTTGATGTTACCCAACTTTTTCCTTCTCCTGGAAATGTTGATGTTACTAGTATTGTTTTCATTTTTTTGTTTGCATTCATAAATTGAATGTTTGTTCTTAATGTCCTAAAAACTTCTGAAATTGGAGATTTTGGATCTTTATGTGCTATTACTTCTTTTCTCATTATTTTTTCCCTCCTTTTTCACTTTCAAAACTTTCCATTAATGGAATTGCAGCTATAACTGGTATTCCATAATTTTTTTCTATTTCTTCTGCGCTTTTTACAGTTGTATCTAGCATATTTGCAACTAACACATATGCTATTGAAATCACAATTCCAACAAAAGCAAATAATATTACGTTTTTGCTAATATTAATATTTGATGGATTTTCTGCTATTTCTGCTTCATCTACCACATGTATGTTATTTATATTATATATTTCATTCACTTCCTCTGAAAATACTTTTGCTATTTCATTTGCTATTTGTGCAGAATATTTTGGATTTTTATTTGCTACTGTAATTTCTATTAATTCTGTATCTTTTACTGAACTTACTGTTATATTTTTTCTTAGTTCTTCTTCTTCTACATCAATATTTAAGTTTGATATAACTTTTCTTAAAACTTTTTTACTTTTTACTAATTCACTATATGTAGATACTAATTTAGAGTTTAATGTTACATCTGTAGTTGTTATTGAATTTGTTGTATCTTGTTTGTTTTCACTTCCTGATGTTGCTAATACTAATGTTGTTGATGATGTATACATTGGTGTTATGAACCCTATTGTATATATTGCTCCAATTATTGCAAATAAAATTACAAGTAATATTATTTGTATTTTCTTGTTCCAAAAAATCATAAATAATTCTTTTAAATCGATATCTTCCATTTTTTATCAAAACCCCTTTTTAATATATAATGCTTTATTAAAGCATTTCTATTTTATCATTTTCATCTTATTTTGTAAAATGTTTTTGTATATTTTTTTATTATTTTTCTATTACATTTTAATTACAAATTTATTACATTTAATTGTTTTTTGCTTCCACAGTTTGACATATTTTTAAATATTTTAGATACATTTAAGCTTAGCACTATAGGCTTTTGGTTTTCTAAATTATTTTTCTTTTTCATGTTGTCTTTTGTTTGTATAAAACTGGTACGGTTCGTTTTTTTCCATGAGAGTTCAAAAAAGTACTACCGGAAGGTAAAAAATTAAATGACAGGATTCACCAAGAACAAGTTCTTAATAAATCCTGTCATTCAATTTTTTAGCTGACTCTAGCGTATTTCATTCCACTAGAGTAACTTGTATTCAATTTACCAGTTATAAAATGACTCTCTTACCTATTTTATAATCACGGCTTTAGCTCTCAGCATCACTTATAAAGTGCACTCCTAAAACCGAAACCGTCGTAGCTGCTAGACGTGCTACCGCTACCGCGGTAAGAGGCTGGATAGTTAGAGCCTGTATAGTAGTAACTGCCTCCCCTGTAGGCACAAGGAAAGTTGCTGTCAGAAGTCTTTTCTAATGTCCATTCATATTCATTTCCTGCAAAATCATATATGTTCATCTTATTAGTATACTCTGATATTCCGGTACTTAATAGTATCATATTGTCTTGAATTTGCTCCGCAGTTTTTTCAAAAGTATATTGATTTCCTGCAAAATCATATATGTTCATCTTTTTTGTATAATTTGTCATCCCTGTGCTTAATAGTATATCATAACTTGTACTTTCCGCCACAGTTTTTTTCAAAGTACATTGATTTCCTGCAAAATCATATATGTTCATCTTTTTTGTATAATCTGTTATCTCTGTGCTTACTTGTGTAGCATAATCTGAACTTGTATTTGGTTTTGTATATGAACCAGAAATTATTGTCCAATTTCCAAATGGTGCATATTTTCCTAATGTTATATTTTCTATTTTTGCATTTTCATAGTTTCCCCAACTTGTGCTATTCGAATTTATATCTGCTACTGATAATCCACCTTTTACTTCTAAATATTTACACACCAAATCCCATTGTATTCCAAACATTAAACTGCTTGTATAATTATTATTTGGTGTCATCTCTTTAGCTAAAGCTTGAGCTTCACTACAATATATCCAGTTGTATGGTATTGCATCCTTTTGGCTTATTGCTTTTGGTGATGTTCCTACTGTTACTGTTGAATGTGATGTTCTTGCTTTTGATATATCTTCTACGCTTCCTTCTATTCCTGCTTCATATCTTCCTATCCAAAATCCTCCATAAGTATACACACTTTTTAACATTTTTTGATATGCTGCTTTATATTCGTCTGATGTCATTCCACAACCATTATACCATTCATCTGTCCAATTACAACTTTGTGAAGCACTTCCTTTTCTATATGTTGTTGCATATGCTATTAATTTATTTTTTATATCTGTATAATTTTGTTCTGTTAATGCTTTTGTTGTATCTATTGTTAAGCCTGAAAATACAATCGTTTTTGGTACTTCTATCCATACCCATTCATTATTATTTTTATCTTTTATTACTATCCCTTTACTTGCATCTCCTTCTACTACTGTTGAATTCTCAGGCACTACTCCTGCTGGATTTGAATCGGCTATATTTAAATTTGTAAAATTCGAGTCATTTTTTGGATTTTCAATATCTTCTAACATTTTTTCAAATTCATCTAGTTTTTTTAGTTCTTCTTCTTGTGCTGTTTTTGTTTTTTTAACGGCTTCTTTAGCTCTAGTTACAATTCCGTTATCTCCTTCTAATGCTGCTAATGTTACTCCTGCAAGTATTAGAAGTACAATAATTGTAATGACAAGTGCTAATAGAGTTATACCCTTATTACTTTTTGTTTTCATCTTTATTCTTCCTTGTATCTTCATCTGTTATCCTCCCTTTCTTTTTTTTATAAAGTTTTATCTTTTTATTTTTGTCTTTATCTTTTACTTCTTTGGTTATTATTTACACATATTTTTTCTTATACATTTTTTTACTATGTTTCTGTATATTGTTCTTGTTTTTTTCTTTTTGTTTCTTCGGCTATTTATAGCATAAACTTTTGTTCCTATAAAATTATAAAACTCTAAAATTTTATATTCGCTTTTCAATGTTCATACTATTTAGCCTTTGTCTTTATTTTTTTATTTTCAATATGTGTTTTGTATTTCTAGTGAATACATTATGTGTTTATTTTACATTTTGTTTATATTTTTGTCAATCTTTTTTGTATTTTTTCTTATGGATTGTTGCTTTTTTACAGTTTTTGGTATTTTTATTTTGTAGTTTGACATTTATTTGAATTTTTAAATACATTTAAACTTAGAGCCATAGGCTTTTTATTTTAATTACAAATTTATTACATTTAATTGCTTTTTGCTTTCAGATATAGTATAATTAGAATGTAAGTTGCTTTTTAGGAGGGATATATATGTGGCAATATTGGTTAATAGCTTCAGGTATATTTTTTGTAGGTGAAATAATAACAGTTGGATTTTTACTATTTTGGTTTGGAGTAGCAGGCCTAATTACAATGGTTGTAAGTTTCTTTACATCAAACATAATAATTCAATCAGTAGTATTTTTAGTTACATCTGTTATTTTAATTTTATCAACTAAACCTTTTGTGAAAAAATTTGTTAATAAAGAAACAATTGTAACAAATGTTAATTCACTTATTGGAAAAAAAGCAATTGTAATTCAAGAAATCAATAATTTGCAAGGAACTGGTCAAATAAAAATTAGTGGAGAAATTTGGTCTGCTCAAAATGAAACAGATTCAATTATTTCTGAAAATCAAGAAGTTGAAATTATTAAAGTTGAAGGCGTAAAATTAATTGTAAAACAAATACCAGTTACTGTTTCTTAATTAGTTTTTAGTATTTTAAAATATATATCTAGAAAGTTTTCTTTCTAAAAGGAGGTAAAAATTATGTGGTTTTTATTAGTATTACTTGTTATTATTATAGTAATAGCATGTAGCTCAATCAAAATCGTAAAACAAGCTGAGGTCTACATTATTGAAAGATTAGGTAAATTTTATAAAGTTGCTGATGCAGGTTTAACTATTATAATTCCTTTCTTTGACCATGTTAGAAGTGTTGTAAGTCTTAAACAACAAACAATGGATGTACCACCTCAAGGAGTTATCACAAAAGATAATGTAACAATTACAATTGATACAGTTGTATTTTACCAAATAACTGATCCAGCAAAAGCTGTTTATGAGATTCAAAATTTAAAAAAAGGTATTGAATATTTAGCAATTACTACAATCCGTGATATTATTGGTAAAATGGACTTAGACGAAACATTTAGTTCTCGTGATGGAATTAATACTCAATTAAGAGTTGTTCTTGATGAAGCTACTGACAGATGGGGATGTAAAGTTGATAGAGTTGAAATCAAAGATATTACTCCTCCTGCTGACATTAGAGATGCAATGGAAAAAGAAATGAATGCTGAACGTAATAAACGTGCTTTAATTCTTGAATCAGAAGCTCAAAGACAATCAGCTATTACTATTGCAGAAGGTAAAAAACAAGCTGCTATATTAGAAGCTGAAGCTGATAAAGAATCTCAAATTCGTAGAGCTGCCGGTGAAGCCCAAGCTATTAGAGAAGTTGCTGAAGCTAAAGCTAAAGAAATTCAATTAGTTTATGAAGCTATTAAAAAAGCTGATCCTGATGAAAAATTAGTTCAATTAAAATCTTTAGAAGCTCTTAAAGAAGTTGCTAAAGGTGAAGCTAACAAAGTATTTATTCCTTTTGAGGCTACTAATACTTTAGCAAGTTTAGGTGCTATTAAAGATGTTGTTACAGACAAAAACAAAGAATAATTTTATGAACTTTATACATACTAAAAAAGTGGCTTAACAGCCACTTTTTTAACTATTTTACATTTTTTCTGGCATATCCATTCCAAGCAAATTAGCCCCTATTTTCAAAACTTTGCCTACAGCATAAGTTAAATAAACGCGACTATTTTTTATGCCAATATCATCAACCATAATACGATTCTCATTATAGAAAACACTATAAGCTTTAGCCAAATCAATTAAATAACGAGACAATATTGAAGGCTCACTTTTCTCTGTAACTTGAACAAGTATATTATGAAAATCATATAATAATTTTATAATATTTTGAGAATACGAATCTTCTAAATTATCAAGATTAACCATATCAAACGAAATGTTATTTACATCTACTCCTGATTTTTCTAAAACACTTTTTGTACGTACATATGTGTATTGTATATATGGACCTGTTTCACCTTGAAAATTAAGAATTGTATTCCAATCAAAAATTTCGTCTTTAACACGACTATTAGATAAGTCATTAAATATAATTGCTCCTATACCAACTTTTTTTGCTACTTCTTCTTTATTTTCTAATTGTGGATTTTTTTGTTCTATAATTTCTTTGGCACGGTCAATTGATTCATTTAAAAGTTCCTCTAATTTTACTATATTGCCTTCTCTTGTTGACATTTTTCCTGTTGGTAATAATACCATTCCGAAAGAAACATGTTCTAAGCCTTTCAAATATTTTTCTTCTAATCCTAAATATTTAGCAGTTGCAAAAACTTGTTTAAAATGCAATACTTGCTCATATGAAGTAACATATAATGCTTTATCAAAATCATATGTTCTTGTACGATATAAAATAGCTGCTAAATCTCTTGTTGCATATGTACTTGAACCATTTGATTTTACTATAATACATGGTGTATTTATTCCTTGATCTTCTAAATTAATAATTTTTGCTCCTTGTGATTCTTCTAATTTTCCACTCTTTTCTAATATATCTACAACTTCTTGCATTTTATCTGAATAAAAAGCTTCTCCATTCCAAGAATCAAATTTACTGCCTAATAAATCATACACTCGTTGGAATTCTTTTAAACTTAACTCTCTAAATTTTTTCCATATTTCTACGCAATATGTATCTCCATCTTCTAATTTTTTAAAATTATCTCTACATGCTTGTAATATTTGTTCATCTTCTTTACATGCATTATTTATTCTAATATATATCTTTGTTAATTCATTTATTGGGTCTGAATCAATATTATACTCTTCGCCCCATCTTTTATATCCTTCTATTAATTTTCCAAATTGTGTTCCATAATCACCCAAATGGTTTATTCCTATTACATTATATCCTAAATATTTATATATATTATATAAAGCTGCTCCTATTACTGTTGAACGCAAATGCCCTATATGAAATGGTTTTGCAATATTTGGTGCAGAATAGTCTATTACTATATTTTTTTCTTTGTTTTTTTCATCTTCTGCTTCTACACCAAATCTTTCATTACTTGATATTTGTTCTAAAACTTCTTTTGTAAATATTTTAGAAGAAACATAAAAATTCAAATATCCACCTACTATATCAACTTTTTCTATTAATTCAGAATTTGTTTCTCCATTTTGTTCTAGCTTTTCTTTTATTTGATTAGCAATTTCTTGTGGTGCTTTTCTTAAAACTTTTGCTAGCCTAAAACATGGAAATGAATAATCTCCATTTTTTGTATCTTTTGGTACTTCTATATATGTATATATTTCTTTTGCTTCCACATTTTCTATAGTTTTAGCTATTTGCTCTGATATTTCTTTTTTTATATCTAACATTCTCATTTCCTTTCTTATTTGACGCAGCCAAAATTGTAATTATTTTCATATCTTTCATAATTGGAAAAGAATTAAATTTTGGCAAGGCAAACAAATTTAAAATTTATGAGGTGTACGCTTTGTACATTGATTAAATTTTAAATGCAGTTTAACGCAGCCAAAATTGTAATTATTTTTCAATTATATAATTCCATGAATCCCTACACATATCCTCTAAAGTTCTCGTAGCCTCCCAGCCCAACTCTTCTCTAGCCTTTTTAGGATCAGCAAAACAAGTAGCAATATCACCACTTCTACGAGGAGCAATTTTATAAGGAACATCTTTACCAGTAGCCTTTTCAAAAGCCCTAACCATATCCAAAACACTATAGCCAGTACCAGTACCAAGGTTATAAATAAATAATCCCTCATTCTCTTTTTCCAATTTATTCAAAGCCAAAACATGACCTTTTGCCAAATCCACAACATGAATATAATCTCTAACCCCTGTACCATCTGGTGTATTATAATCATCACCAAAAACTGACAATTGTGGTAATATACCTGCTGCAACTCTAACAACATATGGCATCAAATTATTAGGTATACCTTGTGGCTCTTCACCAATTAAACCACTTTCATGTGCACCTACTGGATTAAAATATCTTAAAATACAAATATCCCAAGTATTATCAGAAGCATATGCATCTTTTAATATTTGTTCTATAAACAACTTTGTTGTTCCATATGGATTAGTTGTTCCACCTGTTTTACACTCTTCTGTAATTGGTATTGTTTCTGGGTCTCCATATACAGTAGCAGATGAGCTAAATATAAATTTCTTTACATTATGCTTTTTCATTACTTCTAAAAGTGCAAGTGCTCCATTTATATTATTATCATAATATTCTATTGGCTTTTGTACTGATTCTCCAACTGCCTTATAACCTGCAAAGTTCAAAACCGCTTCTATATCATTTTCAGAAAAAACTTTATCCAATTTTTCTCTATCACGATAATCCATTTCATAAAATTTAAAATCTTTACCTGTTATTTTTTTTATATTTTCTAAAACTGTTGACTTACTATTTGAAAAATTATCAATTATTACTATTTCTTTTCCTGAATTCAGTAATTCTACTGCTGTATGACTTCCTATATACCCTGCTCCTCCTGGTAATAATACTGCCATATATATCAACCCCTTCTTAATTCTTCTGAAATTTTCATATTTACATTACTTACTATAGAAAACCCTAATAGCTTTCCTAATATATTTATATTTTTTCTAACTCTTGGCCATTTTTTGTATCTTTAACTACATAGCCTTTATCTTTTATAAAATCTCTTAATTCATCAGATTTAGCCCAATCTTTTTGTTCTCTAGCTGCTTTTCTCTGTTCTAATAATTCTAAAATTTCTTCTGATATTTCTTCATTACTATTTTCTTGAACAGTATCTATTTTTAATCCCAAAACTGTATCAAATTTCATTAATAATTCTGCTACTTTAAAATTTTTCTTTTCAAATTTTGCAGCTTCCCACACATAACTCATTGCTAATGGCATATTCATATCATCATTTATAGCCTTATGGAAATTTTCTTCTATATCAGACAATTTTCTAATATCTGATTCTTTAAATTCATCTTTTCCTTGCAAATGTATTTGATATGCATTTCTTAGTCTTTCCAATGATTTTGAAGTCGCTTCTATCCCTTCCCATGTAAAATTTAATTTATTTCTGTAATGGCATGAATAACAAAACATTTTATACACAAGTGGATCATAGCCTTTTTCTTTTATATCTTTTAGTAAATATACATTTCCTAAGCTTTTTGACATCTTTCCACCATTTATCAATAAATATTCTCCATGTAGCCAATAATTTGCTGGAATTTTTCCTGTTCTTCCTTTGCACTGTGCTATTTCATTTTCATGATGTGTTGGTATCAAATCTATTCCACCTGTATGTATGTCAAATTGTTCTCCTAAGTATTTTAATGACATTGCTGAACATTCTATATGCCATCCTGGATAACTTGGTCCCCATGGACTATTCCATTTCATCAAGTGATTTTCTGGCGCCTTTATCCATAAAGCAAAATCATATGGATTTCTTTTTTCTTCATCAACTTCAACTCTAGCCCCCGCTTTTTGATCTTCTAAATTTACACTTGATAAAATAGGATATTTATCTAATTTTGATATATCAAAATAAATTGCTGTTGATGTTTCATAAGCATATCCTTTTTTTACTAATAATTCGACATATTCTAGCATTTCTGAAATATGGTCTGTTGCTTTACATACAATTTCTGGTGTTTCTATATTCAAGTCTTTTAAATCATTAAAAAATAAATTTGTATAATGTTCTGCTATCTCGAGAGGAGTTTTGTGTTCCTCTCTAGCAGATTTTATCATTTTATCTTCACCTTCATCTCCATCTGAAACCAGGTGACCTACATCTGTTATATTCATTGCATGTTTTATTTTATATCCATTATATCTTAATACTCTTCTTAATACATCTTGGAATATATTTGTTCTCATATTTCCAATTGTTGCATCTTTGTATACTGTTGGGCCACATGAATATATGCGTACCTCATCTTTTCGAATTGGTTTAAATTTTTCTTTTTGTTTTGTTAATGTATTTGAAAAATAAATATCCATGTAAAATCCTCCTATTTTTTATCAATTTTTTATTGTTGTTTTTTATTCGTATCTGTTTTTTGTGTATCTGTTGATGGCTTATTTGTTGTTGTACCACTTGGTTTAGTATTAGTTCCAGTACTTGTTCCTGAATTTGTTTTATCATCTTTTTTTGTATCTGTCACATTAGCATTTTCATTAGTATTTTTATTAGTATTTGTTGCATTTCCAGTACCTGTTGTGTTTGTTGTATTATCTTTTGGCTTTTCTTCTTTTGGCTGTTCTGCTGGTTTTGTGTGTATTGTGCAGGTTTCTGTTATTTTTCCTCCTGCACTTTTTGATGCACCATTTGTATTCCATAAATTCAATGTTTCTTTTGGTACAGTACCACCATAAGAATTATTTTTTGTTTCTGGACAATATTGAGTAGCTACCTTTTCAGATTCTGTACATATTTTTTGTACTCCATGCCCTTCACATTTTTCTGGTAAATTATCTTGTGCAAAGGTTTCTGTATATGTATCTGTACAGCTTGAAGTTGCTAAACATCCTGTTTTTTTACAAACTGTTGCTTGTGTAATTCCTGATGGTGTATTAAATTTAGCATTTGGCAAATTTTTGTGTATGCTTTTCATAACAGATGACCAAATTTGTCCAGCTGGGTTAGTACCACTATAAACAACCTCCTCTGAACTATCATATCCAAACCAAACAGCTGCTGAATAATATGGTGTCATACCACATAACCATCTATCTTTAGAACCATCTGTTGTACCAGTTTTAGCACAAGTTTCCATTCCTGTAATACTACAATATGTTGCTGTTCCACCACTTTTTACAGGTTCTTCAGTAATTGATCTTGTTAAATATGCAACTTGTTCTGTAAATACTCTTGTTTGTTCTTGTTTTGGTGTTAATACCACATTACCACTTGAGTCTGTTACTTTTGTATAGAATGTAGGTGTAATGTACACACCATCATTTGCAATAGTTCCATATGCTGCTGCCATCTCTAATGGACTTACTCCATGTGTTAATCCACCAATTGCTAATGGTAATTCAGTATCATTTTTATCATCTAATGAAGATATTCCCATCTTTTTCAAGTATTCTAATGATTTTTTAGGTGTTAATTCTTTCATTATTTTAACAGCTGGAATATTTTGTGATGTTGCTATAAATTGTCTAATATTTATAAATCCACGATATTTGTCTCTATCATTTTTTGGTGAATATCCATTAAAATCTGTTTTTGAATCATTGTATACTGTAGCTGGTGTAATTATTTTTTCTTGTAATGCTGGTGCCACATCCGCTATTGGTTTTATAGATGAACCTGTTTGTTTTACCATTTGTGTTGCTCTATTCCATCCAGATGCTGTTTGTTGTTCACCTAGATTTCCACCAACTGCTAATACTTGCCCTGTTTTATAATCAATTATTGCCATACCTGCTTGTGAATGTTCATTTTTTAGTTGTCCTGTTGTTTTATCTTTTTCTCTACCTTTTAATATATATTTTGATTTACTAAATTCTTGCTCAACAGTTGCCTGAATACTAGGATCTTCTGTTGTATAAATTACTAAGCCACTACTATACACATATTTTTCTGCAAATTCACGAGACACATTTTTTTCTTCCATTACTTGATTTATTATTTGTTTTAATGCTGCATCTGTATGATATGAATAATCTGTTGCATTTTCTACATTTCCTTTTGTAAATACTAATCCTGCTTCAGCTTCTGCTACTGCATTATTATAATCTTCCTCATTTTCTATATAGCCTTGATCTTTCATCTCTTTTAATACTGTTAAAACTTTTTTCTTAATATTTTCTTTTACCTTTTCTTGATCTTTTGATTCATCAAATGGGTTATAACTATTTGGTGAACTATTTATACCCGCTAAAAATGCACATTGTGCTAAATCTAGATCTTTTGCACTTTTACTAAAATAATATTGTGCCCCTAATTCTACACCATGAATATCCTGTCCACCAACAAATAAAATATTTAAATATAGTTCTAATATTTGTTGTTTTGAAATCATTCTTTCTACTTGATATGCTTTTGCCCATTCTTTTACTTTTCTTGTAATTCCAGCTATACCACTACTATCTTTATCTCCTGTTATATTTTTTACTAATTGTTGAGTTATACTACTTCCTCCATAACTTGATCCACCTTTAAGAATTGTGTTTCCAATAGCTCCTAAAGTTCTTTTCCAATCAACTCCACTATGGTCATAAAAACGCTTATCTTCTATTGCTACATATGCTTTTGGTAAATAATCTGCCATCTCATCAAGTGATATTATTTTTCTTTGTTGTTCTTTACTCAAATTTGCAATCTCAGCACCATTTTTATCCAATACTACAGAGTTTGCTGTTCCTATTACTAAATCATCTTTAGAAATTTCAAAATCATCTCCAAATAAACCAAAAAACATTGCTGCTATAATACCTGCCCCTATAACACATAATAATAAAACAAGTATTATACATAATTTTATTAATATCATTAATTTAGGATGTCTTGCTGAAAATTTATTTTTCTTGTTCTTTTTCAAATTTTTATTTGTCTTTGCGTTTTGAGTTCTTTGTGATGAATTTCTTGTTGTTGGCACTCTCATTGTTGCTCCATTTGATCTTTTATTTTTGCTTTCTGACACATTTCTATTATTGTTTCGACTCCTTGATGTACTCCCCTGCCTATTTCTTTCTGGTCTGTATTCTAAAGTTTTATCATCACTGCTATATTTATTATTTCTATTATTTGGCATATTTAATCACAATCCTTTCTTAAGGTGCAAACCAGGTTTTATTATTTTAATTTTTTCCTATTTTATTACCTTTTTCCCTTTGCCAATTCCCTTCTATTATAGTATATTTTTTATAAAAAAGAAAGAGTTTAAGGAAATTTTTATAATTTCTTAAGTTATGTAATGAACCTTAAAACTATGTAAAAATATTTAATTATTAAGCTTTTATAGCATTTGATTTTTCGTATACAAAGATTTAATATATATTCCATCTTTTTTTATTTTTTCCCTAACATATTTATATGGTTGATTTTTATAAAATTCCGCCTCATACAAATCTCTTGCAAAAAACAATTTATCATCAATTTTATATTCTGATTTATTCTTAAAATCAATTTCATAATTTGCAACAATAAAACCATTAAACCTTTTTTTCAAACTATCAATATTTCTAGTAATATCAACAATAATACTATACTCATAAATAACATATTGTTTTAACAATTCTGTAGGAAAATCAAAATTAATAATCAATTGAGCTTTTGCCAAGCCTTTCTTTTTATTATTCATAACAGTAATCATTGAACCAGTTTCTTCTAAAATCTGTTCTTCTATTTTTTTTATCTTACTAATATTTTTTGTTATAACAGCCACATGTTTATGGCTTTGGGCTAACTTTTTAATATTTTCAATCACTACCTCTGTAAAATCATTTGTTAGAATATGAATAGTCGTTTCTTCTGGTATAATATTCTTTTTTACTTCTATATAGCTAATAATTTCTGGAATTAACATAGAAAACAGCCACTTTCCATTAATTATATCTAATTGATATGTATTTAATAAATTCACATATCTCTCATATTTTTTTATATCTTTACTAAGTACAACTTTCTTACTATTTAGCTTTCCAAATATTTTTTCAGTTTTCACAGCTAATTTTTCTTCTAATTTTAGTTGCTTACTTTGTTTCTCATAATTAATTAATGGTATATAAACCTTATTTCCTTCTAATTTCACAATTTTAAAACATCTAACAAACAAATTAGGCTTGTCATATTTTTGAATACAATACATAAAAAAACACCTCACATTCAAATATATGAGGTACTTTACAAAATTATATCTCTTTTTAATAATTTTTCTTTTACTACTCCAATTCCTATAAATTCATTATCTGAATATATCCTATAAACATTATCTTTAACATTTTGAGTTATTTTAACACCATTCAAAAAATGTTTAATTCTTGGCTTTTCAATATCTAATTTAGGATATTTCATAAACATTTTTTCTACAGAGATTATATTTTTTTCTATTACTTCTAAATCTTTTTCATTTTCCATAGTTAAAACTATACTATCTTTTACATTAAAATCTCCTACTTGCAAGCGTAATAAATTTTGCATATATCCTATTGTATTTAACGATTTAGCTATATCTTCACACAATGTTCTTATATATGTACCTTTACTACAAAAAACATCAAATATAATAACATTTTCTTCTTTTAAAATTTCTAATAACTCTATAGAATATATTGTAATTTTTCTAGTAGGAATTTCTACTTCTTGTCCTTTTCTAGCATATTCATACAATTTTTTCCCTTTTACTTTTATTGCAGAATACATTGGTGGAGTCTGTTCTATTTTTCCTTCAAAATTCTTTAATATCCTTTTAATTTCCTCTTGATTTGAATTTTCTAATAATCCTTGTGGTATTTTTCTTTCTTCTAGAACTTCACCTTCTGCATCTAATGTTGCAGTCCTTTTTCCTAATTTTAATTCAACACGATATTTTTTATCATGATTTACTAAATATTTAGAACATAATGTTCCCTTTCCTATTAAAACAGGCAAGACCCCTTGTGCCAAAGGGTCTAAAGTTCCTGTGTGACCTACTTTTTGTCCAGTTATCTTTTTTATTTTTGCTACTATATCATGTGAAGTCCATTCTTTAGGTTTAAACACATTTAAAATGCCATCCACTATAAAATTCCTTTCCCATAACTACAAAAATATTAACCTATTATATGTATTATTATAATATTACTTTAATACTTTTCTAATTTCTTTCATTATTTTTTCTTTTACTTGTTCTATGTTTCCTTGGATTAAACATCCTGCTGCTTTAGGATGTCCTCCTCCTCCAAAAATATAGCATATATCAGATACATTTACATAATTTGACGAACGCATAGATACTTTATATTTATCTTCATCATCTTTTTGTCTAATAAATACTGAAACCTCAACACCTTCAACATCTCTACCAACTTCAACTAATCCTTCATGATCTCCAGGTTCTGCATTTACATCTTTTTCATCCTGATTTGTAATATATGTAAAAGTAACTTTTCCATCTTCTAAAAATTCTAATCTATTTACAATCCTTTGCATTAATTCAAAATTTGCTTTTGTCTTTGTTTCTAATGCTTTTTGATAAATTTCAGAAACATTAACACCTTTACGTAATAAATCAGCCGTAAATTCAAATGTTTCAGCAGTTACTCCTTGATATTTAAATCCTCCTGTATCAGTAATTATTCCTGTTAAAATACATGAACCTAACTCTACATCAATATCAATATCAAAATATGTAAACATTCCAACCAAAATTTCACAACATGCTGGTGCTACTGGATTTACAAAATTTATATCTCCATACATCGTATTTGAACCATGATGATCTATTACTATTGTTTTTTTAGCATCTTCAAAATATTCTTTTCCTACTAATCTCTTTAAATCTGCACAATCTAAACTAATTGCTAAATCATACTTTTCTACATCAGAATTATCTTTTACTATATTCGCATTTGGCAAAAAATCAAATATTCTTGGATATTCTCTTATTATTACATCAGGATTTTTTCCCATATCTCTTAAAGCTTTTTCCATTGCCAATGAACTTCCTATTGCATCTCCATCTGGCGATTCATGTGTTAATATTACTATTGAATCTGCTTTTTTTATTTCTTCTAATATTACATCTAATGTCATTGCTTTCCTCCTATATTTTAAGTTTTTCTTTTTTTGAGAAATGTTTTTGGGGACGGAGGAAAAAAACACTACCGAAGGCAGATGTTTTTTTCCTCCGTCCCCAAAAACATCTCTCAAAACACTACTCCATCCCTAAAAGCACCTAATTCTTTGGCATAATATCCTTCAAAATTGAATCAATTTTTGCGCCATATTCTATAGAATCATCTTTTTCAAAAATTAATTCAGGTGTATTACGCAAATTTACTCTTTTAGCCAATTCTGTTCTAATAAATCCTGATGATTTTTTCAAGCCATCTATAGTTGCTTTCTCGTCTTCAGAATTCAATATACTAATATAAATTTTTGCGTATTTTAAGTCATTTGTTACTTTAACTTTAGTTACACTAATCATTCCTGTTATACTTGGATCTTTTAATTCTCTGTCTATAATTTGGCTTAATTCTTTTTTATATTCTTCACCAATACGTCCCATTCTGTTATTATTATTTTTATTTGGCATTATCCAGTCAACTCCTTTCCTTAAGTTATTTTTTATTTTACATCATCATTCTATCTTTTTATTTCTTCCATAACATAAACTTCAATAATATCTCCTTCTTTAATATCATTGTAGTTTTCGATTTGCATACCACATTCAAATCCTTTTGTTACTTCTTTTACATCATCTTTAAATCTCTTTAATGTTGCTAATTTACCTTGATGTATTACAACATTTTCACGTATTACTCTAACTCCTGCATTTCTTTCAACTTTTCCAGATAATACATAACAACCTGCTATTGTTCCTACATTAGAGATTCTAAATGTTTGTCTTACTTCAACATTACCTATAACTTTTTCCTCATATTTAGGTTCAAGCATACCTTTCATAGCCATTTCTACATCTTCAATTGCTTGATATATTACAGAATATTGTTTTATTTCTACTTCTTCTTTTTCTGCCATTTCTTTTGCTGTATGATCTGGTCTTACATTAAATGCTATTATTATGGCATTTGAAACTTTTGCCAATGTAACATCAGATTGATTTACTGCACCTGCTGCACTATGAATTACTTTTACTTTTACTTCTTCATTTGCTAGTTTTTCCATAGATTGTTTAACCGCTTCTACAGATCCTTGAACATCTGCTTTTACTATTAAGTTTAATACTTTTAATTTTCCTTCTTCCATTTGGCTAAATAAGTTATCTAATGTCACCTTTGTTCCTTGATTTATTGCTTTTTCTCTTGCTTGACGTTTTCTTCTTTCAATTAAGTGTTTTGCCATTTTTTCGTCTTTTACTTCATAGAATGTATCTCCTGCTTCTGGCACTTCTGTTAGTCCCATAATCTCAACTGGTGTAGATGGTCCTGCTGATTTTACTTTTTTACCTTTATCATTAGTCATGACTCTTATTCTTCCTATAGATGAACCTACAACTATAGTATCTCCTACATCTAGTTTTCCTCTTTGTACTAACATTGTTGCTATTGCACCTTTTGATTTATCTAGTCTTGCTTCTATTACAACACCTTTTGCTTGTTTATTTGGATTTGCTTTTAATTCAAGAACATCTGCCTCTAATAATACCATTTCTAACAATTGATCTATATTTATATTATTTTTAGCTGAGATTGGTACACATATAGTGTCTCCTCCCCATTCTTCTGGAACTAACTCATAATTCATTAATTCTTGCTTTACTCTATCAACATTTGCATCTGGTAAATCAATTTTATTTATTGCTACAATTATTGGTATTCCTGCTGATTTAGCATGATTTATTGCTTCTACTGTTTGTGGCATTATACCATCATTTGCCGCTACTACTAATATAGCTATATCTGTAATTTGTGCTCCTCTGGCTCTCATTGCTGTAAAAGCTTCATGTCCTGGTGTATCTAAAAATGTTATTTTTCTACCATTTATTTCTACCATATATGCACCTATTGCTTGTGTAATTCCTCCAGCTTCTCCTTCTATTACATTTGTTTTACGTATTGTATCAAGTAAAGATGTTTTTCCATGATCTACGTGTCCCATTACAACAACTACTGGTGGTCTTTCTTTTAAATCTTCCTCTAAATCTTCTGAATCATCAAATAAAATATCTTCCTCTGTTACAGTTTGTTTCTTTTTAGCAGTTATTCCAAATTCACCTGCAACAAGAAAAGCAGTATCAAAATCTATTTCATTATTGATTGTCGCCATTATTCCATATCCTAATAATTTTTTAATAACTTCTGCTGTTGTTTTTTTCATTTCAGCAGCTAAATCTTTTACTGTTATATTTTCTGGAATTTCTATTTCTGTTAATTTAAAGATTTTTTGTTTATTACGTTCTTCATTTGCTTTAGGTGCTTTCTTTTTACCTTTTCTTCCACGTTCTGTTGTTAAATCATAATAATCTAACATTCCACCTTCTTGATCATTAAACATATGTGATAATTTGCTTGTTTGTTTTAAGCTCTTTAATTTTCCTTCATCAAATCCATTTTCTCCGTTATTTCTTCTACCTTTAGATTTTTTAGTTCTATTTTCATCAAATTTATTATTATTTTTTTGCTTATCAATATTTTTGTTGTATTCTCTAACACTTTCTTTTTCTGCAACTTCAGCAGACATAATATTTTTGATATTTTTTTCTATTCCTTTTTCATCTAATGGACGTTTTTGATATGGTCTATTATTGTTATTATTTCTATTATTAAATCTATTATCCCCATTATTTCCATTATTATTGTGGAATTTATTGTTGTTCATATTATTTCCATTATTACGTCTATCACGGAATCCATTATCTCTATTATTTCTATCTTGCCAATTTCTATTTTGGTTATTTCTATCTTGATTATTTCTATCTTGACCATTTCTAAAATTATTTCTATTATAATTGTTTCTATTTTGATAATTTCCTTGATTTGATTGATGACGATTTTGATTTTTTTCTTGTATTTCTGGTTTAGTTTGCATTTTTTGCATAGGTTGATTTGCTTCTCCTTGTTCTTTAATATTTTTTTCTTTTTCAATAACATTTATTTTAGCGTCCTCATTAGACATTTTTTCAGTTTGTTTTTCTTCTTTTACTTCCACATTCTTTTCTTCTGTTATTTCTCTTTTTTCTTCTTTTTCTAAGTTATTATCAACCTTTGTTTCACTCTTCTTAGCCTTTTCTTCAACTTGTTTTGGTTGCTCAACTACTTTCTTATCTTCCTCATCTTTTTTAGTTTCTTTATTTAATCCAAATAATTCACTAACAGTTAAAGGTTTAGCTGGTTTATTACGATACACTATATTAAAATCTTTATTTTGTTTTCTCTCAACAAATCCCACATTATTAGTTTTAGTTTGTTTTTTTACTTCTTCTTTTCCCTTTTCTTCTATAACAACTTCTCTTCTAATAATAACTGGTGCTTTTTCTTCTTTTTTAGAATTTTTATTTACTTCAGGTTTATTTGATTTGTTTTTATCTTTTCCTTCATTTATATTAGCTTTTTTCTCACTATTACTTTGTCCTTTATTATTAAACCTTTTCTCTATTTTTTCTGCCTCTTCTTCTGAAACCGCACTCATATGATTTTTTACTTCAATATTTAATTTTCCAGCCATTTCTACAACTTCTTTACTGGCTAAGCCTAGCTTTTTTGCTATTTCATATAATTTAATCTTACCCAATATCGTCACCCCCATAATTTATCTTTTTTATTTGCTTGGCTAAGTTTTCTTCCTCAATTCCAACAATAGCCTTATTAAATTTTCCTATTGCCTTACTTAAAGTATCAATATCTCCAATTATTAAACAATCAACATTATATTCTTCACATAATTTTTGAAATTTTGTTTTTGTTCTTTCAGAACTATCTTGCGCAATTAAGACTAATTTAACTTTTTTCTTTTTTACTTGCTGTTCAACACTATCTGCGCCAAAACATACTTTTCTAGCTCTAGCAGCAAAACCTACTAGCCCCCAAATCTTATTATTTATCAAGTATTACACCTCTTAAACTTTCATAAATTTCTTGTGATATTTTTATATCTAATGCTCTTTCAAGTCTCTTTGTTTTTATTACTTTTTCTAAACATTCAATATCATCACATATATATGCCCCTCTACCATCAAGCTTCCCTGTTCTATCTATCTTAATTTCATTTTCTTTATTTTTAACAATTCTAATTAAATCTTTTTTGTCTTTTTTTTGATTGCATCCCATACATGTTCTTTGTGGATTACTCTTTACATTTTTCATGTATTTGTCCCCCTTTTATTGTATGTCATTTTTTTATATTTTATCACGTATTAAATTTTAGTTATCTTATTCAATAGCATTTGCATCATCTTGAGTTGTTTCTTCAACAACTTCCTCATTTTCAGCTTCTTGTTGTTTTAGTAACATTTCTCTAAATTGATTTTCTGATTTTATATCAATTTTCCATCCTGTTAATTTAGCTGCCAAGCGAGCATTTTGTCCAGCTTTTCCTATTGCTAATGATAACTGATCATCTGGAACTATTACTTGTGCAAATTTGTCTTCTTCTTTTACATCAACAGCCATAATTTTTGCTGGTAATAAAGCAGATGCTATATAAATACTTGGATCTTGATTCCATTCAATAACATCTATTTTTTCTCCATGTAATTCATTTATTACATTTTGAATTCTTACACCTTTTTGTCCAACACATGAACCTACTGGATCAATATTAGGATCTGGTGAATATACTGCTACTTTGCTTCTATTTCCTGCATCTCTTGAAACACTTTTTATTTCTATAACACCTTCATATATTTCTGGAATCTCTAATTCTAATAATTTTCTAACAAAATCTGGATTACTTCTTGAAACTAAAACTTGTGGTGCACCTTTTTGTCCTCTTTCTACATCAACTACATAAGCCTTAATTTTATCATTTACATGATAGTGTTCTGTTGGTACTTGCTCTTTTGTAGGCATAACACCTTCAAGTCTACCTAAATCCATTACCACTATATTTTTGTCAGCTTTTTGAATCAAACCTGAAACAATTTCACCTTTTCTTTCATTAAATTCATTAAAAATTAAATCTCTTTCTACTTCTCTTAATTTTTGTATAATTACCTGTTTTGCTGTTTGTGCTGCTATTCTGCCAAAATCTTTTGGTACTATTTCTACATCAACTTGATCTCCTAATTGTAATGATTTATTTATTTTATGTGCATCTTCCAAACTTATTTCTGTTGCATCGTCTTTTGCAACTTCCATTATATCTTTTATTGCATATATATGTGTTGCACCTGTTTGTTTGTCTATATCAACTTTTACATTTTCTAATGAATCAAAATTTCTTTTATATGCCGTTACTAATGCTGTTTCTATTGCCTCTATTACATATGCTTTTTTTATTCCTTTCTCTTTTTCTAGTTCTTCTAATGATAAAATTAATTCTTTGTTATCAATAGCTTTCATTTTTTATACCATTCCTTTCTTTTTTAGACTTTTTAAATTTAGTCCATTTTCCCTTATATTATAATTTAAAATTTAATTACTATTTTTTAACTTAATCCCAATGATAAACTGTTTTTATTTGTGCAATATTTTTTCTTTCCAAAATCATTTGACTTTCCTCCTGCTCATCTTCACCAACATCTATTATTACTTCTGATTCTGTAAAACTCTTTAAAACTCCATAATATTCTTTTTTTCCGTATTTATCCTTTTGGAATAATTTTATATATACTTCATTTCCTATATTGTCTTTTAAATGTTTATCTTTTCTTAATGTTCTTTCTACTCCTGGTGAAGAAACTTCTAAAAAGTATTGTTCTTTTATATAGTCTGCTTCATCTAATGGTTCCATTATTGCATCATTTACTTTTTCACAATCATTTAAGTCTATTCCATTTTTGTTGTCTATGTATATTCGTAAAAAATAGTTTTTTCCTTCTTTTACATATTCTACATCATATAGCTCATATCCCAATTCTTCTACCTTTGTTTTTAATAAACTTTCTACTTTTTGTTCTATATTTGCCATATTCTTTCCTTTCTTTTCTTATTTTTTTGCAATATATAAGAGTGGGATTTGTTCCCACTCTTCTCTCTTTTTGCCATATTCTTATTATACCCTATTTTTTCAGTTATTGCAATACTTTTTCCACTTTTTTTGGAATTTTTACTTGACATTTACATTTACCAAGAACAAGTTCTTGATAAATCCTGCCATTCAATTTTTCACCTGCCTCTAGCGTATTTTCATTCGCTAGAGGGTACTTATTATTCAATTTACCGGCTATAAAATGACTCTCTCGCCTATTTTATAATCACGGCTTTAGCTTTCAATTTACATAAAGTGTAGGACGGAAGCCAACAAAGTCGCTGGCATAGGTCGTGAGGTTGCAAATGCGGCCAGAGGCTGGAATGACAGAGCCTGTAATGCCGTAATAGCCTCCCCTGCCAGCACAAGGACCGTAGCTGACGGAAGTATTTTCCAATGTCCATTCCCATTCATTTCCTGCAAAATCATATATATTCATTTTTTTTGTTTCTTCTGTTGCTCCTGCTGTTAATAACACACTACTTGCTGGCTTAGTTCCTGTTATTGTTGTCCAAGTACTTCCATAATCTGTTGATTGATTTGCTTTGTTACTGCTTATTGTTCTTGTTACATTGCTATAATTTCCCCATGCACTACTATCAGAATTAATATTTGTTGTTGTTAGTTTTCCTTTTACTTCTAAATATTTACAAACTAAATCCCATTGTATTCCAAACATTAAACTACTTGTATAATTACTATTTGGTGTCATTTCTTTAGCTAGAGCTTGTGCCTCACTGCAATATACAAAGTTATATGGTATAGCATCTTTTTGGCTTATGGCTTTTGGTGAAGAACCTATTACTATATTTGAATGTGAACTTCTTGCATTTGTTGTTTCTATTGTAGTTCCTTCTATTCCTGCTTCATATCTTCCTATCCAGAATCCTCCATAAGTATATACACTTTTTAACATTTTTTGATATACTGTTTTATATTCATCATATGTTAATCCGCATGCATTTGTTAAAGCTTTTTGTGCTTCTGTTAAATTAGATGTACTTGCTGTTATTAATGTACTTCCATCTTGTGCATACCATTCATCTGTCCATGAACTTCTATATGTTGTTGCATATGCTATTAATTTATTTTTTATATCTGTATAATTTTGTTCTGTTAATTCTTTTGTTGTATCTATTGTTAATCCTGTAAATACTGTTGTTTTTGGTACTTCTATCCAAACCCACTCATTATTATTTTTATCTTTTATTACTATTCCTTTATTTGCATCTGCTTCTACTACTGTTGAATTTTCAGGCACTACTCCTGCTGGATTTGAATCTGCTGTATTTACATTTGTAAAATTTGTTCCTGTTCCTCCTCCAGAGCCTCCTTGGCCTCCGTTTCCAGAACCTCCTGTTGCTCCATTTGCATATTGGTCTATTGTACTTTCATATCCTGCTAATTTTTCTGTTTCTTCATCATTTTTTTGATTTGTTTGTTCTTTTGCTTCTGTTGCTCTTTTTAATATTCCGTTATCTCCACTTAGTACTGCTATTGTTACTCCTGCAAGTATTAGAAGCACAATGATTGTAATCACTAATGCTATTAGAGTTATACCTTTATTGCTTTTTGTTTTCATCTTTATTCTGTCTTGTATCTTCATCTGTTATCCTCCCTTTCTTTTTTAGATAAAGTTTTCCTTTTTATTTTTGCCTTTATCTTTTATTTCTTTTGTTATTATTTACACATATTTTTTATTATACTTTTTTACTGTATTTTTGTATATTGTTCTTTTTTTCTTTTTGTTTCTTAGGCTATTTATAGCATAAACTTTTTTTCTATAAAGTTATAAAACTCTAAAATTTTATATTCGATTTTCAGTTTTCATGCTATTTAGCCTTTTCCTTTGTTGCTTTTCTTTTTCAATATGTGTTTTGTATCTCTAGTGGATACATTATGTATTTATTTTACCTATTACTTTTGTTTTTGTCAATCTTTTTTATGTTTTTTTCTTACGGCTTGTTGGCTTTTTACAGTCTTTGATATTTTTTTATTTTACTTGATTAGCTATCTTATTAAATGCCATTTTGCTAAACTTTATGCAGAAATACGAAGCTGTATCAATACTATAAGAAACAAAATTATAGTCCCTTTAACATGCTTTTGAAAGGTTTTAATGGTGATTTACAAATTATATAAAGGAGATAAGATTTTAGAACTTATCTCCTATTTGATATCTAGACTACCTGAACTGTAACATGCGTTACAAAAACAATTAGAGCTTTATACCTCAAGCAATATGCCAAAAGTATTTTTTAACTATGACAACTAAAATAACTCGTACCTAGTATTATCATGTACAATATCTAATTCCAGTGTACATTTGCTGTACTTCCCTGGATTAGCAAGAATATCATACATAATATTTTCAAAGATATAATTTACAGTATTACTGAGTTCCCTCGCTCCTGTATCAAGAGCAAGAGATTCTTCTGCAATACAATCAAAAAGTTTGTCACAATAAGACAATGTAATTCCTTTTCCTCTTAGTTCTGACTGATACCTTCGAAAAATAGATAACTTTGACCTTCTTAATATCGACGCTAAATCCTGCTTAGTGAGTTTATTCATTTCTATTATTGTGTCAATTCTACCCACAAATTCCTCTGGCATACCATATTCAACTAAGTCCTGTTTCAGAAATCTACCTTTTTCCTTCTTTTCCTGATTATTTGTAACAAAACCTAACGGATTAGTATTTAATCTTTTATCTCTAATTTTATCTAATCCAGAAAAAGCACCTAAAAATATTATAATTATATTTTTAGTGTCAAAATCAATAAGTTCCTCAGCAAATGGATCATCTGGAGATGGAATTTTTATTGTAGTTTCCTCAATAATCTTAAGCAAACTTTTAAGAACCTCAGTACCAGAAACATCATGTGCTTCATGTCCCGCTTTTTTATCAATTTCATCAATAATTATAATACCATTTTGTGCTTTTTCCATGTCCTTTTTTGCATTTTCAATCAGGTTATAAATCATGTCATTAACATCAGCTCCATAATATCCTTCTTTGGTATATTTAGTAGCATCTTCAATGGTATATGGAATATGAAGTCTTTTAGCAACTTGTCTAATTGTTTCAGTTTTTCCAGTGCCACTACTTCCAATAATCAAAACATTGGATTTTATGGATTTGAAATTAATTGCTCTGTATATTGCTGTAATAATCTGTCTTACCTGCCTGTCCTGACCAATAATACTTTGCAATACAGTCTTTTCTACATTCTGTATTTTTGGAAATTTTTTTCTTATTTGATGATTTTTTCCAGATTCTTGAATGTTTCCTCGGCCAGAGCCAAATACCGTAACATTTTCAGATTTTGGTTTTGTTTTTGTTTTCAGTTTTGCACCCTTTTGAGTATCCACTGCCTTTTTAGGTTCTGCTTCATCTACACTTTTAATTCTCCGTACATTTCCATTTTTCATTTTTGCCATAATTATACCTCCTACATTAAATTATTTTATTCAATGTTTATCTGCTAATTACAACATCATTTTAGCACTTTTAACTCTTTATGTCAATCGAATATCAAACTAATGCTTCAAATTTATAATAATACAGCTATTTTTTATAAAATGTACTTCTAAATCCTATAGTAGCTCCACCATAAGAAGTTAAATGAGAATTGCGATACGATGCTGGTCGTTCACCTCCCCTATAAAAACATTCACCTCCCATTAGTACAAAAGAATCATCATTAGGAATTGCACATTCTAATGTTATTTCCCACATATTTCCTGCAAAATCATATATGTTCATTTTCTTTGTATATTCTGATATTCCTGTACTTAATAAAGTTCTACTCTCATCTCCAACATTTTGTTTAGTATATGAATTTGTTATTTTAGACCAATTTTCTAAAGCCTTTTCATAATATTTAGCATATTTTCCAGATAGTATATTTTCTATTTTTATATTATTATAATTTCCCCAATTACTACTATTTGAATTTATATCTACTACCGTTAAATCCGATTTTGCCTCTAAAAATTTGCAAACTAAATCCCATTGTATGCCAAACATCAAACTACTACTATAACTATCATCTGGAGACATTTCACTAGACAAATATTGAGCCTCACTACATAATATCCAATTATATGGTATTGCATTTTTTTGACTTATTGCCTTTGGCGATGTCCCTATTTCTATTCTTTCAGATGTCTCTGTTCTAACCTTTGATAAATCATCTATACTTCCATCTATTCCTGCCTCATATCTTGCAATCCAAAATCCGCCATACACATATATATTCTTTAACATTTTTTGATATAGTGCTGTATATTCCTTTGAAGTTAAGCCACATCCATCATACCACTCATCTGCCCAATCAGAATTTTGAGTGGCTGAACCTTTCCTATATACTCCTACATACTCTATCAGTTTATCCTTTATCGCCTCATAATCCAGCTCTGTTAATTCATTCGTTATATCTATTGTTAATTCTGAAAATACTGTTGTTTTTGGTACCTCTATCCATACCCATTCATTATCATTCTTGTCCTTTATAACTATTCCTTTATTTGCATCATTTTCCAATATTCTTACATTTGATGGCATTACACCTGCCGGATTTGTATCTGTTATATTTACATTGTTAAACTGAATTGAATTGTCCAAAATATTTTTCATATCTGATAATATTTTTTCTTCTTCTTTTTGAGCTTGCTGCGTCTTTTCTTTTGCCTCTACCGCTCTTTTTAATATTCCATTATTTCCACTTAATGCTGCTATAGTCACTCCTGCCAATATTAATAAGACTACTATTGTTATTACTAATACAATTAATGTAACTCCTCTTACGTTTTCCTTTTTTCTAATCATTTTATCCTCCTTTTAATTTTAATTTTTTTGTTAAGCTTTGAACTTAACAAAAAAATTGAAATTAAAATTTCCTTACAACACAAGTACTTTAACTAAGTTTTATATAAATTTTTAAAAATTTTTTTCAATATTCAATATTGCATTTTTTGTTGATATATGCTATAAAATTAAATGTATATCTTTTTAAAGTTCAAAGATAAATAATTAAAAAAAATACAAAATAACCTCAAGCTATGTCTAATAATATAGACAAAATCTTGAGGTTATTAATCTTATTTTCTTTTCATTTTATGCAATTAATACTTTTCAACTAATGCAAAACTATATTTATACTTTTGATATTTAACATCAAATTTAGCTTGTTTTAAAACTTTCAAATTATCATATTTTGATTGAGCTTCTTCCAGTAAGAAATACTCACCTGCATTTACAAACCAAATTCTACCTTTATAATCATCAAGAACACTTAAGTCATAAACTGTTTTCATATTAGGACCATATGCTTTATATGCTTCTTCTACGCCCCAATGGCTTTGATCATAAAAATATTGCATATATTCAGGGAAATTAGCAGAAATTACAAACCCACTCCCCTCATTTCCATAAACAAAAATATCTCCTTCTTGTATATTTTCTTTTAAATAATTTATAGGTTCTTGATTTGATTTATCATAATTTATTTGTGATAAGTTAATATTAATTATTGTAGCAACAATAACAGTTAATATCAAAATTGCAATATTGCCTCTTTTATTACCTACCTTAGCCATAATATATGAAAAAGTGAATATAAGTAAACTTGTCACAACCAACAAATATCTTGCATAAATTATAGGTCTCCAAATAATAAGAGAAACTGCTATTGCACCTAAAATCACTAATCCATAAACACTTACAGCCAATTTTGCTGGTTCTAAGCTAAGTTTGTTAGTAGACTTCTTATTTTTAACAACACAATATATGATATATAAACAAAATACTATACCATATATACCTGCTACCCAATTATTTATATAACATGTATCACCTAGGTTTCCTGTAAATTGGAATGTAAACATTTCAATTAATGTATCTGGAAATTTAATACCAATCCAAAATCCATTTGACACTTGTGACATTTGTAATAATAATGATAATATCCATGGTATGTACAACAATACTTCTACAACTGCTTGTATAAGAAAAGCTTTTAAATTTAAAGTAAATTTCTTTTGTTTAATTGCATCTTTTACTAGCCAAATAAATAACAATATATTTACTATTCCTGCTGCCATTAATCCATAATAATGCGTATATGCTGAAATCAAACTAAATATTCCAAATATAATCCAATTTTTTATATCTGTTTTTTCTAATTTGTTTTCTATCAAAACTTTTTTATTTACAAATATACGATATGCATAAATTGCCATGACCATTACAAAAAACATAGCCCAACCATACATACGTATTTCTACTGCATAAACAATGTTTAAAGGAAATGTATACACCAATAAAGAAAATACTGCTCCTACTTTTTCTCCAAAGTCTTTTCTAATATGTGTATATCCTAAAATTCCTAACAATGCTATTGACAACACTGAAAGTAATCTATAACACAAAATTTTATTTCCAAATATTAATGAAACTATTTTTAACATCCAATAATAAAATACTGGATGCACATCATGACCTCCAATTGACCAAATTTCAGCAAAAGAGTGATTATTAGATATTGCTACAGAATAGCTTTCATCAAACCACAAATTTGAATGAAATGCTGGTATACAAATAAATAAGATACCTAATACTATTATTGCTATATGTACATATTTTATATTTATTTTTTTCATTTTAATTTTATTCCTTCCTTGAATATATTAGCTAGAATTTTATTTTTGGGATTTAAAACTTTATCATCTACTAAAATATAAAAATAAGAATTAAAACTTCTATACAAAATTAAATGTAAGAAATTCTAACTCTATGTTTTATATTAAATCAATTCTTTTTCTGTTTCAATTTTCTCTGTTTGAGATACTTCAGCTATCTTAATATTACGAACATGATTGATTTTTTCCCAAGTTAAATCTCTTTTAAATAAACATTTAAAATTAATTAGTAACCATGACCCCATAAATAATGGATAACACATTAATCCTTTTAACATAGGTTTAATTGGCCTTTTATCTAGCCACATTACAAACATTCCTGTAAATATTGGCAATATAAAAGTTGGTACAACATATCTTAAAATATTAAATACTAATTCTGATTGTGTTACACCATTTGCAACATACATTAGAAAATTAGTTACTAATAATAATAATGTTACTATAAAAACAGGTATACTACCTATAATATATAAAAATCCATCAATATTAATAAGTGATTTATTTTCTTTCACTGCTACTGCTAATTTTTTAGTATATTCTTTAATACATTGCATATGTCCTACTGTCCACCTACTTCTTTGTGACCAACTTTGTTTAAATCCAACTGGTTGTTCATCATATACTATAGCATCTGTTGCCCATCCTAAACGTTTACCTTTTATTATTCTTTGTAAAGAAAATTCAATATCTTCTGTTAAAGTAACTGTTTTCCATCCATTTGGTTTTAAAATATCAAAACGTACCATAAAACCTGTTCCATTTAACAATGGTGATAAGCCAATATTATATCTTGCTAAATGATAAAATCTGTGCATTGTCCAATAAAATATTGCATATCCTGCTGTTACCCAACTATCTGTTGGATTTTTTATATCTCTATATCCTTGTACTACATCTTCTCCTTGACATAGTTTTTTATTCATATTTTTTATAAAATTCTTATCAACAATATTATCTGCATCAAATATACAAACTGCATCATAGTCTGAATCTTCTTGGATTTTTTGTTGCAAAAACCAGTCTAATGCATAACCTTTTGTCTTTTTGGTATTGTCAAATCTTTCATATACAATTGCTCCAGCTTCTTTTGCTACCTTTGCAGTATTGTCTGTACAATTGTCTGCTATTACATAAATATCATATAAATCTCTGCTATAATTCTGATTTTTTAAACTTTCTATTAAATTTGCAACTACTGCTTCTTCATTATGTGCAGGTATTATTGCCATAAATTTGTGATCTTTTTGAATTTTTAGTGGTTTATCTTTTAACTTTATAAGAGAACATAAACTGATTAATAATTGATATAACCAAAATATAGTTACTATCCAAACTAGCGCTTCCCTAAGTATATATAAATACTCCATCTTTTTTCCCTTTCCTTCCTTAACAATTTTTTCTCTTATTTATATATTATTTTGCTCTTTTTTTATTATACTATGTTTGTAAAATTTATGCAACTATTTCAGACAAATTTTGTTTATTTTAACTATTTCTTAAGATTTTTTCAATATTGCATATTAAATATTATGGAATATTTATAAGCTTTTTTCCTCAATTCAACTAAAATTTCATTTTCATCAATAATAGAAACCGCATCTAACTTAGCTTTAGCAAATAATAATCCAACATCTACTTCTGGCATTCCTCCAATATATAAATATTGTTTTAAATAATTTTTTAATTTGTCTGCAAAAATATTTATCATTTCAATATCATTTTTTTCTATTAATTCAACTAAATCAATTTCTCCTAAAGCTGTTAGAAATTCTAGAAAATTTAAAGGATATAAATCTAAAAAATCTACTTTTCCTACTGGAAATGATATTCCTTCATGCATTGCTATTCCCCCAAAAGAACATCCTGCTACAATATGATATTTATTGGCTTTTTCATAAAAATATTTCAGTAATGTTAATGCTTTTGGCACCTCTTGTACTTCATCAAATATTATTAATGTATTTTCTGGTTCTATATTTACCCCTGATTCTATTTTTAGTCCTTGTATAATTCTTTCTATATCAAAATCCCCTGAAAATAATTCTGCCATTCTAATGTTAGAATCAAAGTTTATATATGCACATTTTTCATATTCATTTTTTCCAAATTGATGGTGTATACTATGGTGTGTGAATTAATTAGCACACCATAGTATACACCATCCCATCTTTTAGAATTTACACAGTTAAGTTTAGACTCTCCTACTTTAAGAATAAAGTGGCTCGAAGACCGACGTCGGAATATGCATGGCTCGGAGTAATATCCCAACGGTAACCTGCTGGATAGTCGTAGTAGTAATAGCCTCCACGCAACACTACCGACTCGCCCGTGCCTGGATTTATTTCTGTAGTGAATTCTCCTACGTTTCCTCCAATGTCATATATATTACTTTGAGCTGTTGTTAGCCCTGTGTTTAATCTTTGATTTGTATTTGCTGCTTTTATTACTTT